>DASRNL010000223.1:0-2854 GCA_035647415.1 Sphaerochaeta sp.
CTGTTGCAGAGCAGATCAAGCTCTTAGTGGAGATTACCGGAGCGAAACGCATCGGAAATATCTACGCCAGCGGCGAAGCCAACGGTGTGGTCCTGATGGAGCAGGCGAAGGCCGCCTGTGAAGCGATCGGCGTTGAGTTGATCACCGCAGCGGTTGCCAACACCAGCGAGGTGAAGATGGCAGCACAGGCAATTATCGACCGAGTCGATGCGATCTACGTCGCCACCGACAACACCGTTGTCAGTGCAGTAGCGAGTATCGCCGATGTGACGACCAAGGCGAACAAGCCGCTCTTTGGCAGCGACCCTGCTGCAAACGAAGGCTTGGACTTCTTGATCGCCTGGGGCTTCGACTACTACGTCATCGGTCTAGAGACAGGGAAAATCATTGAAGCCGCACTACGCGGAGAGCCAGTAGGTGATATTGGCACGGTCTTCATTGAGGATCCCGCAAACTTTGAACTCTGGTTCAACTTAGATGTTGCTAACCGCCTTGGTTTTACCATCCCGCAGGCGCGGCTTGATCAAGCTGCTCTGATAGTGCGGGACGGAGTTTACATCCCCCAGTAACAGAGTACCTTTTTTAAGCAATACCGCCACCGACACCCGGTGGCGGTTTTCTTGTATCAGAGGCTATCGGTACTAGCAAAAGAATCATCTGATACAAAACAGAAGCAAGGGTGGAAGGAGGCAGTGAGATGAAAGATGAATATGGTTAGCACCTAGCGCTTAGGCGAGTATGCAAAAGTTTATAGGGTTAGACGTTTTGTCTATAGCACACAGATTAAGATTACAAGAAAATTTTGTATAGGAGGATCCAGATGAGCCACTTACGAATCAGACAGGCTATCGCTATCGTATTAGCACTTATCGTTCCATTTGCACTCGTTGCAGCTGGGCAACAAGAAGCAGGTGCTAAAAGCTTTCGCGTGGGTATTTCAAAACTCATGCCTCATCCCGCGCTTGACGCAGTAGAACAGGGTGTGCGCGACTTTTTGGCCACCACCGACCTGGAGATCTCCTATGATCTGCAGAATGCCAACGGCGATATCGCCACCGCAAGCTCGATCGCTCAGAAGTTCAAGAGCGACCGCGCCGATGTGGTGGTAGGAATCGCGACCCCCTCGGCCCAAGCGCTCGCCCAGGTCTTCCCTGAGCGCAGCGGAGTGCCGGTTGTCTTCAGCGCCGTAACCGACGCCGATGAGGCGGGGCTCGTCGCGACCAACATCGCCGGTGTCTCGGATAAAAACCCCGTAGCTGCTCAGATCGCTTTGCTTGCCGAAGTGACCGGAGCGAAGACGATCGGTAACATCTACGCAAGCGGCGAGGCCAACGGGGTGATCTTGATGCAGCAGGCAAAAGCTGCCTGTGAAGCGTTGGGGATTTCCTTCATCGCCTCGGCGGTCGCCAATACCGCAGAGGTGAAGATGGCAGCTCAGTCGATCATCGACCGAGTCGATGCGATCTACGTCGCCACCGACAACACCGTCTGTAGTGCGATTGTCAGCATCGATGATGTGACCAAACGAGCGAATAAACCCTACCTCACCGCCGACCCAGGCGGGGCGAAGGAGCTGGACTTCCTCATCGGTTGGGGGTTCGACTACTACGTCATCGGGCTGGAGACCGGACGGGTCATCGAGTCGGTGCTGCGAGGCAGCAAGGCTGGGGAAATAGGTACCGTCTATATCGAGGATCCCAAAAACTTCGAGTTATGGTTCAACCTTGATGTAGCCGAACGCCTTGGCTATACTATTCCACAGTCATTGCTACAGGAAGCGGCACATATCGTACAGGGCGGAACACTCATCAGCAAGTGATGCATCCGTATCATGCCGCCGCTCAGCTGTTGGGTGGCGGCTTTTTTATCCATACTTCGAGGTATTTATGTTAGAAGGAATTTTTGTCGATGGGCTGGTCTTCTCCATCATGGTAATCGGGATTTTTATCTCCTACCGGATCCTAGACTTCGCCGACTTGACCTGTGACGGCTCGGTGGCAACAGGAGCTGCGATCGCCACCATGGCGATCATCAACGGTCTTCCCATCCCGATCGCCTTGCTGCTCTCCTTCTGTGGAGGGGTTATCGCAGGTGCGGTCACCGCTGCAATCCATAACAAACTGAAAATCCCTGGCCTGCTGGCAGGTATTTTGACGATGACGATGCTCTACTCGGTGAACCTGAGAATCCTCGGCAATAAGGCAAACGTACCGCTGTTGCGCGTACCGACGCTCTTCTCTCGGCTGCCAGAGATATTCTTCTTCGTAAGTCCAGAGTGGGCAGCTTTGATCGGCACCCTTTTGGTGGTACTGGTGGTGAAGATCGCCGTTGACCTCTTCTATCGCTGTGACCTCGGTGTCTCGATGGGAGCGATGGGGGGCAATGAGCAGATGGTCATCAGCTTAGGGATGAATCCCGAGCTCTTGAAGATGATGGGCATCGGCCTCTCCAACGGATTGATCGCCCTCTCCGGCGGTCTGCTCGCCCAGTACCAAGGGTTCGCTGATGCGAACTTAGGCCAAGGGATGGTTGTCCAGGGTTTAGCTGCGATTATGATCGGAGAGTTCCTCTTCGATAGCAACAGGATCAGTCTGTTGACCTTGCGGGTGATCTTCGGTGCAATTATCTACAAGGCACTGATGTTCTTCGGCCGCAAGTACGGCTACCTGGTACACATCACCCCCAACGACTTTAAACTCTTAACCGGTGTGTTGGTCATTGTAAGCCTCTTTGTCGCCCAGACGCGCAGCGCTGCTTCCAGCGCCGGAGCTCGACGCAAGGCCATCGCCCGTTCAGCAAGCCGTCACAACAATACCGAGGAGGGAAGCGATGCTTAAGCTCGAATCTATTACCA
>DASRNL010000224.1:0-4133 GCA_035647415.1 Sphaerochaeta sp.
GAGTACCAGGTTGAGGGATACTATGATCGTTGGTATACGATCTATCCGATCGTCGCTCCTGCACAGGTTGGAAAGACCTTCTCCTTCTCTGGAACCCTGGAGGTGGAGCAAGCGTACCGAGCGAACGCTTTGACCTTCAATACCTCATCGATCCGCCCTGACCGATGGAAGATCACCCGGATGGAGGGTACCGCCGCCCACCTGTTTGTCGAAGCAGAGAGCAAGGCAAAAGGAATTACAGCGACCACCCGGACTGACTTTCGATTTCTGGTATCTGCCGAAGGAAAGCGTGAGCTACACTTTGAAACCACCGCAGGTGGAATCGCCGGAATGTGGATCTTCCGCTCACCAAACCCCGGTGATAACGGGGTCTTTCGAGCTGTTTCTTACTAGGTCTCCTAGCGCCATGCGTTGACAAAACCCGTTAGCCAAAGTATACGTGTACTGTCGAACCTGCTAGGTTCTAGGAGTTTATGTGATGTCTGAAGAGAAGATATTGATCGTCGTTGAGTCCCCCACCAAGGCGCGAACCATCAAACGGTTCTTGCCCAAAAACTGCACCGTAGTGGCCAGTAAGGGGCACGTCCGCGATCTACCGGAAGATCGCATGGCGATCGATACAGAGCAGGAGTTTGCCTGCGAATACCAGGTGGTCCCAGGAAGAGAGAGCGTCATAAAAGAGCTCAAGACAGACTTGAAGAAGGCTGATCGGCTCCTGCTTGCCACCGACGAGGACCGTGAGGGGGAGTCGATCTCCTGGCACCTTGTTGAGCTCTTGAAGCCGACTGTCCCCTATCAGCGGATGGTCTTCCATGAGATCACCAAAGGTGCGATCACCAAAGCCTTGGAGCAGGGGCGGGATCTCGATGAGAACCTCGTGCACGCTCAGGAGAGTCGGCGGATCGTCGACCGCCTCTATGGGTATACCTTGAGCCCCACCCTCTGGCGTAAGCTCTCCAACAAGAAGCTTTCTGCTGGACGGGTGCAGTCGGTAGGGCTGCGCTTGATCGTGGAACGAGAGCGCCAGCGGCTGCAGTTCAGCGAGTCCTCCTACTACGATGCCGAGGCCCAGCTGCGTACCGCAGCCGACGCCCCCTTTGAGGCGAAGCTGATCGCCTACCAAGGCGCTCCCTTGGCAGCGAGCAAGGACTTTGACTCGATCACCGGAGCGTATAAGGGCAAGAAGGGAACCCTGCTTCTGCAGAAAGAAGAGGCTGAAGCGATCGTCAAAGCGGTTGAAGCAGAGCCCTTCATCGTCGAAGAGATCACCCGGCGTCCCTTTGTTACTCGCCCGAGTATCCCCTTTACCACCAGCACCCTGCAGATGGATGCGATTCGACGGCTCCGGATTTCGGCAGCTGAGACGATGCGCATCGCCCAGAAGCTCTATGAGAATGGGTTCATCACCTATATGCGTACCGATAGCCCCTCCCTCAGCCAGGAGGGAACCCGCGCTGCTCGTGCCCAGGTGACCTCCCTCTACGGCAAAGAGTACCTCAGCGAGAAGCCTCGTTACTTTGCCGCCCGCAGCGCCAGTGCTCAGGAGGCACATGAGGCGATTCGCCCCGCTGGCGAGCACTTCAGAAAGCCTGAGGAGACGGGCCTCAAGGGGCGGGAGTTCGCCCTCTATGATCTGATCTATAAGCGCACCATCGCCTGTCAGATGGCCGAAGCGAAGAAGGCGACCACCACCGCTCGGATCCGAGCAGGTGAGGCGGAGTTTACCGCCAGTGGCACCGAGATTGTCTTCCCAGGTTTCATCCGCGCCTACGTTGAGGGTAGCGATGATCCTGAGGCAGCGTTGGAGGATAAGGAGAAGCTGCTGCCGGCGATGGAGCAGGGGGAGAAGAGCACCCTTGAATCATTGGAAGCGGTGGAGCACCGTACCAAGAGCCCTGCTCGCTATACCGAAGCCTCGCTGGTGCGTGAGCTGGAGAAGCGCGGTATCGGCCGCCCCTCCACCTATGCATCGATCATCAAGACCCTGCTGGACCGCCAGTATGCGATCAAACAGGGCAATGCCCTAGCGCCAACCTTCATCGGGTACGGGGTCTGTCAGTTCCTTGAGACCAACTTTGCACAGTTCATCGACTACGACTTCACTTCGATGATGGAGGATGGCCTGGATAAGATCGCCGCAGGCGAGCTGGACAAGGTCGCCTTCCTCAACGCCTTCTACCACGGGGATGCGGGCTTGAGGGAGCAGAACGAGCAGCAGCTCGAACTGGATAACCGCGTCGCTTCAAAGACGCTCAAGCTCTGTAAGATCAGCGATGATAACCCAGTTATGATCGGACCCTACGGTCCGTACGTGATCGACCCCAAGGGGGACTTCATTTCGGTACCCCACGATTGGATTCCTGGCAATATCGAAGATAGCGATGTCAAAGCCTTGATCGAAGCAGGGAAGCAGGAGCGCAAGGAGATTATCCTTGGTGCTGGTCCTAACACCGGTGAAGATGTACAGCTGCTCGATGGTCGCTATGGACCCTACTGGCAGGAGGGCAGCGGCAAGAAAGCCAAGCGTGCCTCGGTCCCTAAGTGGGTCTTGGATGCAGAGCTAGCCGAAGATCTTGAGACCGCATCGCAGTACCTCAGCCTCCCACGGGTCCTCGGTACCGATGAAGCAGGGGAGGAGGTCATCGCCAACAAGGGCAAGTATGGTCCCTATATCGCTGCAGGAAAACAGACCCGCAAGCTGCCACAGAGCACTCGTGATGAGCTGGTCTTCTCCATCACCTTGGAGGAGGCACTGAAGCGGATCGCCGAACCGGTTGCCACCAAGGGCAAAGGCAGGGGGTCACGAGCTGCAGTCATCCAGGAGATCGGCCCCTATAAGAAGGAGACTATCGCCCTTGCTGATGGGCGCTACGGCCTCTATCTGAAGGTAGGAAAGAAGAATGTCAGCTTGCCGAAGGAGTATAAAGAGGATCTGGAGCGGGCAAAAGGGCTTACCGTCGAAGAGGCGGTAGCGATAATTGAAGCCAAAAAGCAGAAAGGGTGATAGACTAGAGATATGGCAAAGCGCAGAAGAGGAAGGAGAAGCGCCCCTGCACAGCAAGCTAAGAGTGCTGTGGAGCACCTCGCTCAGGAGTTCTCTCTCTCAAATGAACGAGTGCGCTCGATTTTACGTAGCGTAGGGGTGAATCCAGATCAAGTTGATCCCGCGATTACCCAAGAGCTTCTTGTGGAGGTTATCGCCTGCAAGGTGGGCGATCGATCTCGGTATACCAACGACGAAGAAGGGTATCACGAGACCCTTGATGAACAGCTACGCTCCTTCGATGAGATCTATGTCGACACCGCTCCAATCCTGCAGGAGGATTGGTTCCTCTACTTTGTCAACGATGCGATGCCGATCATCCAACGGCGCAAGAAGAAGCTCATCGTCTTGGAGAAGACGATGGAAGAGCTACATGGGTTGAAGAACAACGTTGAGCGGGAGATGGATGTACGTATCCGTGCCACGATCCGCCCTGAGTTCTTACGCCAGCTCGCCCGTCGCGGTATCGTCCGCCTCGGTGATACCGGCTCCGGTGGTATTGCTGATGACCACCTCGTCGAACTCTTTGCTAAAATTGGAAAAGCCCTCGATCTCTTGCTGATCACCCAGGACCGTGAGCTCAGCGAGCGAGTGGTACGCCTAGGCGATGAGATGGAGCGCACCCCCAAGGAGGTCGCCCCATTGCCGTGGTACCGGCGCCTCTTTCACAAGGAAGTGGAGTCTGAGAAGGTCGTAGGTCACCGTATTGTCGCCTGTAAGCTCGTCGAGGGAGGCAGGCTCAAACGCCTCTATATCTGTCCTGAGTGTGAGCAAAGCTACTACGATAATCTGCACCCCTGTGGGGGAATTGTCCTCTGTGGCCGCTGCTATCTCCGCCTTCGGGAGGAGGATGAACGGCAGGTAGAGGAGAACCGCAAGAAGCGGGAAGCGGAACTGAAAGCGGAGGAAGAGCGACAGCGCAAGCTCGAAGAGGAGGAGCGACGCCTGGAGGCGTTGCGGCCCAAAGAGACGGTGGAGATGCGGATTCTGGCAAAGAAGAATCGCTTCTACCGATACCTCAGCGCTGTGTCTGGGGTGCTCTTGCTGATTGCAGCAGCGCTCTTAATCATCTACTAAGCATCTCTGTTAC
>DASRNL010000225.1:0-9374 GCA_035647415.1 Sphaerochaeta sp.
AGTTTTAAATGATTTTTTCGCACTTTCTGCGTCGAACTTGTCTTTACACCCCACAAAAGCTATTAGTAGAATCAGAGCAAGAACAAAGATAATTGATTTTTTTCTTTTCATGCCACCCTCTCAAGAAAGTTATTTGTTACTTAAACCGTATACCCACAATAGCAGTCTGTCAACATGAATTATTTGCAAGCAAAAGGATTAATTCACGAGGAATATGCGTACTAAAAAGACTATTTATTTCACTCTAAGCTGAACTTCCGGATATCCAAAAACATCAAAACTTCGTTTTTTCGGTTGTAATTTTCAAGAAAGAATCAAATGAATTCGATGGTATATTCAGGCCCAGTTTTTGCCATCGATGCATGCTACTAGTGACATTTTCTCATATGCCACCGCTCAAAGTCCTTTTCTTTCTTCTGGAATACAGCAGGTGTCTTTTAGGTGGCAGTGCACATACGAATCCTTTACTCAATAAGTACTTGCTACGGAAAGTGGCTCAGGAGGCTAAACTGGTTGTGAAAATCACTCGTAGGTCTGCAGGACTATAATTTCATGCTCAGCGAGCACCTCAGAGTAGTTGAGTGCAGGCAGTCCGATGACCCCAAGAATCTGTCCGATTTCAGCCCCATGGCGCTCAAAGAGCTTGATCGTAGCATCGAGGGTACCACCGGTGGCAATCAGGTCATCGACGAGGAGGATCCGCTCCCCTGGTATGATATCCAACTCTTGCACACAGACCACGTCGCTCCCATACTCCAGGTCGAAGCTTTCCCGGTAGACCTTGTTGGGAAGCTTGCCCTCCTTGCGCACCAAGCGCAGCGGCAAGCCTAAGCGGAGCGCTAACGGTGCCCCAAAGATAAATCCTCTCGCTTCGACACAGGCGATAGCATCATAGGACTGTTCTGCAACCGCCGCTACGAAGCGGTCGATACAGTACTCGAATGCCGCTGGGTCAGCGAGGATACTGGTGATGTCGTAGTAGAGAATTCCCTCCTTGGGGAAGTTGGGAACTTTTCGTATCACTGAGTCTAAATCAATGTGCTGCATTGCTGCTCCATCTATGAGTTATTGCGTTTAAACGCTCGTACGCGAGCCTGAGCCCCCTCACTATAGGGGGAGGTAATTCCATCGGCGAGATAGTGATAACCAAGACCTGCGATCATCGCTGCATTGTCGGTGCAGAGGGCAAGGGAAGGCAGTGCTACTTCGTAGCCGCCTTGTTCGAAGGCCAAGAGCTGTTCTCTGAAGTAGGTGTTAGCAGCTACCCCACCGCCTGCGCTGATACGCTGCAATCCGGTCTCCTCCAAGGCGAGGCGGATGCGTTTTATTATCATATTGACCGCCTGTCGTTCAAAGGAGGCGGCGATATTCTCAGGACTCTTCTCACTTTTGCCATCCCAGAAGGAATCAAGCTGATGGATCACCGCGCTTTTGAGCCCGCTATAGGAAAGATCCAATGGGTTTGGCAGGGTGGTCCCGGGAAAGAGGAAGGCCAGTGGGTTCCCCTTTCGGGCAAGGTCATCGATCACCTTGCCTCCGGGGTAGCCAAAGTCGTAGTGCTTGGCGATCTTATCGAACGCCTCGCCGATCGCATCATCGACGGTGGTCCCCAAGACCGTGACGGTATCGTAGCCATCCACCTGTGCAAGGACGGTATGGCCGCCGCTGACTAATACGCCAAGATAGGGATAGGAGAGCGGGCGCTCCATCTGCGGGGCATAGAGGTGGGCAAGGATATGGTCGACGGTGATAAAGGGTAAGGAGTGGGTTGCTGCAAAGCCCTTGGCAAAGGAGAGGCCGACCAAGAGCGATCCAAGGAGCCCTGGGCGGTTGGTCACCGCAACGCCATCGAGCTCTGCAGGGCTCACGTTCGCTTTGGCGAGGGCGTCGGTGACGGTGGGGACAATCAGTTCGGTATGCAACCTGCTTGCCAGCTCGGGAACCACCCCCATATACGGGGTATGGTCTGCGATCTGACTGGCGATCGTCTGCGAGAGCACCTCGGTGCCATCACGGACTACCGCAGCGGCACACTCATCACAAGAGCTCTCGATTCCGAGGACGATCATAGCTCCTCGTCCTCGGGGAAGAAGTCATCATCACTATAGGTATACTCGTATTTCTCTACTAAAGGAGCGATATCGCTAAGATCGAGGCCCAGATCGAGGGCATGAGGGACCATCTCCAGTAAAAACTGGGCGACATCCGGCTGCCACGAGTCCCCTACCCGCGTACCGAACTGCTGCTTCGATTCGCGAATCATGATGATCATCTGATGGGCGATAGGGTGACGAAGTCTTTGATATCTTTTCACGATAAACCTCTTGGCACAGCCTACTAAAGAAATATACGTGAGGTCAAGGTAAAAATTCTTCGGCGCACAGGTAGGTGAGGTTACCCACTGATTCCTCTTTACTCTCCCCTACCTTTTGAGTACACTGATTTCACTGCCAAAATAGCTCAGGGGTAGAGCGGCTCACTCGTAATGAGCAGGTCAAGGGTTCAATTCCCTTTTTTGGCTCAAGCACAATGAAGGCCCGGACAACGTACTGTCTGGGCCTTCGTATTTGTTGGTGTCTTGCGTCGCTTACTGCTTCTTCGCTTCGATCACCGCCTGTGCTGCTGCAAGGCGGGCAATCGGCACGCGGAAGGGGGAACAGCTGACGTAGTCCAGACCGACCGCATCGAAGAATGTGATGGTCTTAGGATCACCGCCGTGCTCACCACAGATACCGACCTTCAGGTCAGCATTTGCTTCACGACCGAGCTTCACTGCAATCTCAACAAGCTGACCGACTCCGGTGACGTCCAGCGTCTCAAAGGGGTCATACTCGTAAATCTGCTTATCGACATCTTCCACGTAGGGGCCTAAGAAGGATGCTGAGTCATCCCGGCTGAAGCCACAGGCCATCTGGGTGAGGTCGTTGGTTCCGAAGCTGAAGAACTCAGCGTGCTCGGCGATCTCATCAGCGGTAAGGGCTGCGCGGGGGACTTCGATCATCGTACCAATCTTATACTCGACGTGCATACCCTGCTCATCGAAGACTTGATCGATGACTTCAAGGGCGCGCTCGCGGGTGTAGACCAGCTCGCGGTAGTGTCCTACCAGCGGGATCATGATCTCAGGATAGACCTCTACTCCCTTACGCTTGACGTTGATCGCTGCCTCGATAATCGCTCGCACCTGCATGCGGAGGATCTCCGGATAGATGATCGCAAGGCGACATCCGCGGAATCCGAGCATCGGGTTGAACTCATGTAGGCTTGCTGCCTTCTGGGCGACCTCTTCCACACTGATGCCCATCTGCAGTGCCAACTCGTGGCGGCTGGTATGGTCATTGGGGAGGAACTCGTGCAAGGGCGGATCTAGGAGGCGGACCGTTACCGGCTTGCCTGCCATGACCTTGAAGATCTCTTCAAAGTCACCGCGCTGCATCGGAAGCAGCTCGGTAAGGGCCTTCTCACGTTCGATGGTGTTGTCGGCTAAGATCATCCGACGCATCGGCATGATACGGCCGGTGCCGAAGAACATATGTTCGGTGCGACACAATCCGATACCTTCTGCTCCCAAGGAGACGGCGGTACCGGCATCTTGAGGGGTGTCTGCGTTGGTGTAGACCTCAAGGCGACGAATTTCATCGACATAGCCCATAAACTTCTGATAGTGCTCATAGAGCAGGCTCTCGCTCTCTTTCATCGCACCGGTGAGCACCTGGACGATCTCACTCTCTTTTACAGGAATCTTCGAAGTAAAGACTTCACCGGTGAAGCCGTCGAGGGAGAGGTAATCACCTTCGCTGATCCGTACTCCCTTCACTTCCAGGAAGCCCTTCTCTTCGTTGATGATGATATCCCCTGCTCCAGAGACACAGGGACACCCCATGCCACGGGCAACAACCGCTGCGTGACTGGTCATACCGCCACGGCTGGTGACGATCCCCTTCGCTACTGCCATACCACCGATATCCTCAGGGCTGGTCTCTGCGCGGACGAGGATGATGTCCTTGCCGAGCTTGGCCATCTCTTCTGCCTTGTCGGCGGTGAAGTAGACCTCACCACTGGCTCCGCCTGGGGAGGCGTTCAAACCTTTGGTGATCGCTTCGATGGAGTTGTCCTTGAGATGCTTGGCATCGAGAATCGGAGCAAAGAGCTTGCCGAACTCACCGGCAGGAACCCTGCGGACAGCGGTCTCTTTGTCGATAAGGCCCTCTTCGACCATCTCGACCTGGGTGCGGAGCCAGCTGAAGATCGTCCGCTTGCCGTTACGAGTCTGCAGCATATAGAGCTTGCCATCCTGGATGGTGAACTCGACGTCCTGCAGGTCCTTGTAGTGCTTCTCCAAAAGGTCACGAATTTCATAGAGCTCGTTGTAGACTGCCTCGTTGACATCCTTGAGGGTGGAGATTGGCTCTGGAGTTCTGATTCCAGCGACGACGTCCTCACCCTGGGCGTTCATCAGGTACTCACCGTAGAAGATGTTCTCTCCGGTGGAGGGGTCACGGGTAAAGGCTACTCCGGTACCGCTGGTATCACCCATGTTTCCATAGACCATCGCTTGGACGTTTACTGCGGTGCCCAAGAGGCCACGGATATCGTTCATCTGGCGATACTTGATCGCTCGCTCGTTGTTCCAGGACTTAAAGACTGCGTTGATCGAGCTGAAAAGCTGCTCAACGGGGTCGGTGGGGAACTCCTGCTTGGAGCTCTCTTTGACGAACGCTAGGTAGCGGTCGATAACGATCCGGAGTTCTTCGGCGGTCAGATCGGTGTCGAGGACCTTCTTCTGTTGGTCCTTGACCTGCTGAAGGATCTCTTCAAAGCCACTGTGTGGGACGTCCATTACTACATCACCGAACATCTGGATAAAGCGTCGATAGCTGTCTAGGACAAAGCGTTCGTTACCGGTGCGCTCGATCATCCCCTCGACAGTCTCGGGGTTGAGGCCGAGGTTGAGGACTGTGTCCATCATACCAGGCATCGAGCTCGCAGCTCCGCTGCGGATTGAGACTAGGAGCGGATTCTCCTTCCCCCCAAGCTTTGCACCCATCATCTCTTCCAGCTTTGCGAGGTTCTCTAAGACCTGTTCGCGTAAGCCTTCAGGGTACTGTCCAGCGTTTTGGCTGTAGTACGCACACGCTTCGGTGCTAATCGTAAAGCCCGGCGGCACAGGCAATCCAATATTGGTCATGTCGGCGAGGTTTGCACCCTTACCACCGAGCAGTTCACGCATTTGGACTGTTCCTTCTGTTTTGCCGGAGCCAAAGAAATAGACATACTTCACATTTTTCTCTGCCATATTTGACTCCTAAAAAAAATTCTCACTATTAGTAACGAACCAATCCTATCTGCAAAGCTCGATACTGTCAATCAAAAGAGCGAAATACTCACCATTTCAGCCCTTCCAACTTGTTTTATTGCAAATAGTTGGTCTTTTTGTTTTTGAAACTATATTCCAATATCTTTGCGGTGTGAAATATCCATCTCCAAAAAACAGAGAGACAAGAGTAATCGCTCTCTGGGTATACGTGAAAGTCCCCAGGTGGAAACCCACCCGGGGAGGAAATCAGAGACTAGTGAAAGAAGGCGCTCACTGCAAGCGAGCAGCCTCTATCATATGTATTTTAGTGTAGCAGCACACTTCCGTAGACCGAGTGCGTTTGCTACATAAGCGCAGGCAACCAGGTACTGAGGAACGGAATGAAGGTGACCGACAAGAGCACCAGCACGTTACAGATGATGAACGGCAGCGCCCCCTTGAAGATCGCAATGATGTCCAAACCACAGATCTTGCTTGCTACGTTGAGGCACATGCCTACCGGAGGAGTTACCAAACCGATAGCAAGGCCGACGATGATGATTGCACCAAACTGCAGCTCACCCATGCCAAACTGTTGCATCACCGGCAAGAGGATTGGGGTAATCAACAAGATACAGGGGGTGACATCGAGGAAAGTGCCCAGCAGGAGAATAAGAATGTCCAGCAGCAAGAAGACCAGCCAACGGGGGATGTTGGAGCCGACGAGGAAGGCCCCGATCGCCGCTGGAACCTGCTCAACTGCTAAGATCCAAGTGAAGATCATGGTAAAGCCGCCGATAATCATAATCGAGCTGCTCATCATGAAGGTCTTCTTGAGCGCCTCTTTGACATCCTTGAGTCGCAGCTCCTTGTAGACTAGGAAACCGAGCACCAAGGCATAGAGGGCAGCAACACCGGCGGATTCACTGGCAGTTGCCACACCAAAGCTCACGGTGATGATAATCAAAACCGGCATCAGTACCGCGAGCGAGCCATCCTTGGCGATGCTCAGCGCTTCGCGTACCTCAAACTTCTGCACCGGTGGATGGTAGCCGTTCTTCTTGGAGATAGCATAGGTGAGGATTAGCTGTGTAACACCGATCATGATGCCAGGGAGCAAGCCTGCGAGGAAGAGCTTCCCTACTGAAGCACCGCTTACCATCGCATACATGAGCATCGGCACCGAGGGAGGGATAATCATCCCCATCGTCGAGCTCGCCACAGTGATTCCCGCAGAGAACCCCAAGGGATACCCCTGCTTGACCATATCCGGGATAAGGATCGATCCAAGTGCAGAGGTGTCAGCGACTGAGGAGCCACTGATTCCACCGAAGATCATGCTCGCTACGACGTTCACCTCTCCCAATCCTCCACGGATCGGGCGAACTAGGAGCATCGAGAAGTCGATCAGGCGCTTGGTAAGGCCTGAGTGGTTCATCAGCTCTCCGGTGAGCATGAACAGCGGCATAGCGATGATGATAAAACTCTCAGTTCCTGACCAGACGCGCTGGGGAAAGGTCAGCAGAAAGATCGGGTTGCTCAAGAGCATATAAATGACGCCTGAGGCACCGATTGAGAACGCAATTGGCACACCGATAGCCAAAAACACAATGAGTGCGAAGAACATTATTGACAGTTGCATCACAATTCTCCTTGAAATCCAAGCTCACTATCATCCTCAAAACCCTTGTCAGGTTCAGGAATATCGATGAACTGTCCAATAATATTTACCACCGAATAGAAGATGGTAAAGACAAATGAAATCGGCATAATCGCATAGTACCAACCGCGGCTGATACCCGTTGCAGGGCTGGGAACCCGTCCCACCTTTTGAATCATCCGGATGCTGTAGAGAATCATGATAATTGAAACAAAGATGATTACTACCTGCGTGACGATTGCAGCGATGCGTCTGGTGCGCTTACCACAGGCATCCACAAAGTTGGTGATAGCGATGTGATCTCCCTCTCGCAACCCCAGCGCAGCTCCAAAGAACGTCGTCGCCACAAAGACCATCGTGAGCAGCTCCTCACTCTGGACAAAGGCGATGGAGAAGAAATAGCGGAGAAACACACTGATTACCACCCCACCTGCTAACACAGCATTTAAGGCAATACCAAAGGCTGAAAGCAGCCGATCAGTTCCTAAGATTAATTTTTTCATAAAATTTCACTTACACAGTTTGGGTTATACAGAGTCCGCCCCCACTTGAGGGCGGACCATGTTCTCTTAGTCTTGGGCGACAATACGGCGAGCTTCGTCTAGGTCTGCTTTGGTGAAGACACCCTTCTTTACAAAGAAATCATAGACAGGCTCACAAGCCTTGATAAATTGATCAACTTCCTGTTGGTTCGGTCGATATACTTCCATACCACCAGCTACGATCATGTCGTAGTAGTAGTCGTTGAGTTCTCGGCGAAGCCTATTCTGTTCGTCGGTGTAGATCCAAGCACCTGCTTCAATGATCTCTTGGAGGTCGGCAGGCAGGGAGTTCCACACGTCAAGGCCGATATCAAGCGGTTCTGGGTGGAACTGATAGTCGATCATCGTCATATACTTCTGCACTTCGAAGAACTTCATATCACCGATATTGGCCAGGGGGTTCTCCTGTCCGTCGGCAACGTTGGTCTTCAATGCCATATAGGTATCACCGTAAGGGATCGATACTGGGTTCGCACCGAGGGCCTTCATCGCTTCGATAATCGACTCAATGGGTGGGGTTCGAAGCTTCAGTCCTGCCATATCTGCAGGGCTCTTGATCGGGCGGCGGTTGTTGGTAATCTGACGGGATCCACCATCACCAACTGCAAGGATCTTGATTCCATCCTTCTCAGCACTTGCACGGATCCTATCCCCAAGGGCAGAGCGGCTGACTTTCATCAGGTCTGCTTGGGTGGGGAAGAAGAATGGCATGAGGTAGAGGTTCAACATCGGGGTCTGGCTATCAAAGACTCCCCCTACGAACATCTCCAGAGTGCCAAGCTTCATCGCTTCGATCATTGCACCTTCGTTTCCAAGGGTCTCAGCAGGATAAATTTCAATCTTCAGCCTACCGTCGGACTCTTTTTCAACATACTCTTTCATCACCAACAGCGCTTTGTGGCGTGTTGATTCTGTCGTCGATGCGTGTCCAAGTTTCAAGTTGTACACTTTGGCATCTTTGCCTTCTGCTTGTCCTCCTGCGATGAGGGGGATCATTGCGAGAGCAATAATCAGGACAAATACCGATGCTTTTTTCATAGCAGCCTCCTAGGTTGTTCCATCAGACGGAACACCTGTTCCATTGTATAGATATTCATATGATTAAATATGAATATATCCATACGATACACTTATTTGTTCCAATTAGTGGAACCTCATTCCATTATAGGGCACCATACACTCTTGTCAAGTGGATATAAATACAATATATTGAGCAAGAGTGGAGGAGCCTTGTGAAGCAACCTGTGAGAGTTCAATCCTTAGACCGCGCCTTCGATATCCTCACCCTGCTCGGAGAGGTGCAGGATGGCGCTACCCTTTCGGAGATTTCAGAACAGCTTAATCTCCCTAAAAGCACTACCCATCGATTGTTGAATGCCATGAGTCAGCGGGCATTTGTCCGCAAGTCAGAGAGGAGTGGACTCTACTCGCTCGGACATGGCCTGATCGATCTTTGTGCAAACCATCTCAATACGCTGGAGCTAAAAACCGAAAGCCTTCCCTTGATGGATGAGCTCTCTGCTATCACTGGCAATATCGCCTTCTTGGCGATTCGCCAACACCATGAGATTGTCTATATCGGCAGCAGAGAACAGGTTACGAGCTTACGAGACTACTCGATGATCGGACAACGGAGGCCCTTGTACGCCTCCTCTTTAGGAAAAGCACTCTTGATGGATATGGATGAATCTGAGATTCGCTACCTGCTCAAGGATGTGACCTTTGAAAAGTTTGGACCTAACACCCACCCCAATATCGACAGTTTGCTTGCCGACCTCAGGGAGTGCCGCCGTCGCGGGTGGGCGCTGGATAACCAAGAAACAAAGCTCAATGTCCACTGTGTTGCAGCCCCGATCTACGACTATCGCGGCCATAT
>DASRNL010000226.1:0-6368 GCA_035647415.1 Sphaerochaeta sp.
CCGCGGTAGTCAGGGAGAACTGTAGCCCCTTGATACCCCAAGAGTAGATGAAGGTCGGCAGCACCTCGCTGACATTGCGCACCAAGGGATTCCCTAAGGTGTACGGTCGGTCAAAGCCACCGCCGAGGATATTACCCAACGAGAGGATCAGCAGCACCACGATTGTGCCCTTGATTCCCGGAAGGGTGATGTATCGAATCTTCTGCAGGCGCCCTGCCCCATCGATATCCGCTGCCTCATAGAGCTCGGGGTTGATCCCGGCGATCGCAGCGAGGTAGATGATTGTATTCCATCCCATCGACTGCCAGACCCCCAAGAGCACATAGGTGATCACCCAGTGCACCGGGGCGTTGAGGAAGGGGATCGATTCGCCTCCCATATTTTGGATAACGATGTTGATCAGTCCACTGGTCGGGGCGAAGAGCTGCCGTGCTAAACCACTGATAATAATCCAAGAGAGGAAGTGTGGCATATACGCCACCGTCTGGGTAACCCGCTTAAACCCTCTGAACGGAAGCTCGTTGAGCAAAAGCGCGAGGATGATCGGAGCAGGAAAGCCCATCGCCAGATCGAGGAAGTTGAGCATAAAGGTATTGCGCAGCGCTCGGTGGAAGTCTGGGGTCCTAAAGGCTTGGATGAAGTACTGCCACCCTCGGTTATCAGCAAGGGGCATCTTCCATGGACTCTGGACGATGCTATAGCGCTTGAAGGCTATCTGGATATAGGTCATCGGGATGTACTTGAAGATAATGAAGTAGGCGATAGGAAGGGCCAAGAGTGCATAGAGAGACCAGTACTTGTTCATATAGAGCTTGAACCGTTTCTTGCGCTCAGCGAATGTACCAGTGTTTCTACTCATCGCAGATCCTTTAGCCACCTTTCTCTCTTCATAACAAGTCACACTTTACTGCAGGGCATCTTGTACTGCTAGTTGTATTGTTTTTTTAAGACAAGTGGTACATCAGCCCAACGTCACCTCTAGAATGCCATGATTATAGTGAGCTGTCAACAAAAACACCTCCCTCGATTACGCTTAAAATGTGGCACACTTCTCTAAAATGTTGATAAATGCCGCAAAACAGGCATATTTTTGCGATAAGTTGTACAGACAAGTAACAAAACACTTGTATTCCCCACCAAGAGCCGATATAAAGAAGAAAAGAGCGACCTCCTGGAGGAATTGATGGAAGAGCAGCACAAGTACCTACATATCGTCAACTGGACTATCGAGCAAATTGAGAACGGAACCTTCCTCCCAGGCTCCCGCTTTTTCAGTGAATATCAGCTCACCGAACGCTTCTCCTGCTCAAGACAGACTGTGCGCAGAGCCTTGGAGGTCTTAGAGCAGCAAGGGCGGATTACCCGGGTCCAAGGCAGCGGTACCTTCATCGCAGGAGAGCGACAGAACAACAATACCCCTGAGGATAAGAGCATGACTGTCGGGCTGGTCTTCACGTATATGGATAGCTATATCTTCCCCTCCATCGTACGGGGCATCGGAGATGTACTGCTTGATCACGGCTACTTGATCCAGCTGGCGTGGACCGACAACTCCATCGCCAAGGAGAGTGCTGCGCTGAGGTTGATGATGGACACCCAGCTCGATGGCCTGATCATCGAGCCGACCCGTAGCGCCCTTCCTTCGGCGAACATCGACCTCTACAATCTGCTGGCAGAGCAAGAGACCCCGGTGGTCTTCATCGACTCCTGCTACCCAGAACTTCCCTTCCCCTATGTCGCCTTGGATGATACTGAAGCCGGGTGGCTCGCTACCAACTACCTCATCGAGCGTGGGCACCGCAAGATCGCCTGCATCCTGCCGCACACCCACCGCCAAGGCCAGCTACGCTACCTCGGTCACGTCAAAGCCCTGAGGGAGCAAGCCCTAGCGATCTGTGAGGAGGATATCCTCTGGTACTCCAAGGAGAATATGGATCAGATCTTAGGAGAGGAGCACCTCTGCAAAAACCTCGCCCCCTACTCGGCGGTGCTCTGTTACAACGACACCGTCGCGCTACAGGTGATCGAAACCCTCAACAAGTTTGGCATCAGAGTGCCCCAAGAGATTTCGGTGATCGGTATCGATAACTCAGAAGCAAGTCGGTATGCAAGTTTGACGAGCATCGCCCACCCCGCCGTCGACCTCGGCGAAGCGGCGGCGAAGATGCTCGTCTCGATGATCGGCGGAGCGAAGGGAAAGACTAAGCTCTTCCCCCCTCGCCTGGTCGAACGAACAACGGTCGCAGACCTTCGGAGGGGCGGTGATAACCCCACTGAATGATCATTGGCAGATCTCCTCCCACCGCGATGGCCCCTTTACTCCCATCGCCCTGCCCCATGACTGGCTGATCGAAACCTTTCCTCAAGCTACCCAGAGTTCAGAGCGGTGGTATAAAAGAGAGATCGACACCTCAGCTTTGAAAGAGGGAGGGCGCCTTTATATCCGTTTCGATGGGGTCTACCAGCACTGTACCCTCTATGTAAACGGGATGGAGGCAGGGACCCACTACCACGGCTACACCACCTTTCATTACGACATCACCCGTCTGTTGGACAGCAGTGGCACCAGTGTCCTCCTACTGCATGTCCGCTACAGCCATCCCAGCGGCAGATGGTATACCGGAGCGGGTATCTACCGAAACGTCTCCCAGCTCTACAAGGGTCCCTGTCACTTCGCACCCGATGGGATCTATGTCTCCACCTACTTAGGAAAGGCAGGATGGCAATACGAGGTCACCGAAGAGGTAATCGGCAACAAACCCTTTGCGGTACGCCACACCCTTCTCGATAGAGGCGAGCCTATCGAGGCGTGGGATATCGATAACCCTAAGCTCTATCAGCTACAGAGCGAACTGTTCTGTGATAACAAAGTGATGGATACCGTCACCACCACCATAGGCTTTCGCTCTTTCACCTTTGACAGTGAAAAAGGCTTCTTTCTCAACGGAAAGCACCACAAGCTCAAGGGGGTCTGCCTCCACCACGACCTAGGGCCCCTAGGTGCTGCCATGCACCGCGATGCACTAGAACGTCAATTGAGTACCATCAAGGCGATGGGGGCGAACGCAGTGCGTACCGCCCATAATCCGCCGGCACGAGAGCTGATGGAAGTCTGTGATGAGCTCGGCCTGTTGGTGATCAACGAGTATACCGATGTATGGGTCCAACCGAAGAACACCTACGATTACTCCAGCCACTTTCTCTCACACCTAAAGGAGGATGCACCACGGTGGATCCGCCGGGACCGCAACCACCCCTCGCTCTTGCTCTGGTCGCTGGGCAACGAGGTCTCCGACACCCACACAAATCCTGAGGGTGCACAAGAGATTATTAGGACCTTGATGCGCCTGGTGAAAGAGAGCGATCCCAGAGGCAATGCTGAGATCACCCTCGCCTCCAACTACCTGCCGTGGGAGCCGACCCAAAGCTGTGCAGACCTGGTGGGGATCGTCGGATACAACTACGGGCACACCCTCTATGAGGAGCACCGCCGCCGCTATCCCCACTGGGTGATCTACGGATCGGAGACCTGCTCCACCGTCCAAAGCAGAGGGATCTACCACTTCCCCTATAGAGTCTCCTCCTTAAGCGATGATGACCTACAGTGCTCCGCCTTGGGCAATGGGATCACCAGCTGGGGGGCTCCGAGTATCGAGGCGATTTTGGCAGTAGAAGAAAAAACCCCCTATAGCCTCGGGCAGTTCATCTGGGCAGGGTGTGACTACCTCGGCGAGCCTACCCCCTACCACACCAAGAGCTCCTACCTCGGGCACATCGATACCGCAGGGTTCCCTAAGGACTCCTACTATCTCTTCCAAGCTGCATGGTCAAATGAAGCGGTGCTGCACCTCTTCCCCTACTGGGATTTCAACGAGGGCCAACTCATCGATGTGCGAGTCTACTCCAACGCCCACAGCGTCGAACTCTTGGTAAACGATAACTCTCAGGGTGTGATCACCCTCGACGGCGCCTACTCTGCTACCTGGAGCGTCCCCTACCAGAAGGGAAGCATCGAGGCGGTCTCCTACGATGAGAGCGGCACAGAGATCAAGCGAGTCGCTCGTACCTCCTTTGGAGAGGCTGAGCGACTGCAGATTACCAAAGAGCGTTTTGGAGAGCTGACCTTCGCCACCATCGAAGCCCTCGATGGACAAAACCGCATAGTGGAGAACGCCCGCTGCCGCGTAGAGGTAACGGTGGAAGGCGGAGAGCTCTTAGCCTTAGATAGCGGGGATCCTACTGATCCCGAAGGCTACAGGAGAGAGAGTGCACCGCTGTTCAGCGGCAAACTGCTGGCCATAGTCAGTGGCAAAGACCCCACCATTACAGCCACCCTTGATACAAAAAGCACCAACGCACGGGCGATCCGCCTCCACCAAAAGGGGTGGCAGGTGCACGCCACGATCCTCCCAGAAACAGCGAGCGATCAGCCGATCTCCTGGCGCTTAGCTGATGAGCAAGGAGCAGCGACCCACCTAGCAGAGCTTACCCCCAACCCTTCGACTCGCTCGGTGACAATCAATCCCAAAGGCGATGGGGTGATCTACCTGCGTGCAGGGGTGCACAATAGTCGCGATCATATAGTCTTCTACTCCCTCTTAGAGATTCCCATCCGAGGCTTTGGCAAGCCATATAGGGACCCCTACTCCTATATCTGTGGCACCTGGTATGACCGAGAGACCCAAGAGCTGACCCCAGGTAACGAACGCGGGGTCGCAACGCTGCGCGATAGTGTGAGCGTGGTACGCTTTACCGAGCTAGACTTCGGGGCGTGGGGTTCAGATACCCTCACCCTCTCCCTCTTTCCCTTAAGCGCAGAGGCTTTTGAATTTACCATTCAATCCTCTGATGAGGTTCTAGCGGTAGCGCAGTGGGAGAAGGGAACGATCTGGAACACCTACCAAGAAGAGACCTACACGCTGAAGAGAAGGCTCCAAGGAGTAACTGAAATCTCCTTCATCTTCGACCGCAAGGTCCACCTCAAAGGCTTTCAATTCGCTCCTGCGCTGAAGGCGTATACCCGCCTTGCGGCAGCGAGCTGCGATACCATCGTAGCCGATGGATATCGGATAGTCGGCAGTGAAATCCATGGCATTACAAACAACGCCTCCATCCACTATACTGCGATGGAGTTTGACCGCGGAGTTGCAGCGCTGACGCTGAAGTGGCGATCTAGCGCTGCAGTGACCGTGCTGCAGCTGCTTATACATGATAGCGACCACACCGCACGCCAGCTGCTCCACCTACCTGGTGGTGAGAGCTGGCAGGAGGAGACCTTTGCGCTCAACGTTGCTGCACAAAAAGAGAGCAGCGTACGCTTGGAGTTCTTACCGGGGACGGCAATCGACCTAGCGTGGCTGCACTTCACCCCCAAGGAGGGAATAGATGGAAGCGATTAGACGCGATGACGAGCATCACATAGAGAAGCACCAGAGCATCACAGCGATGATCCAAAACCGCCCTATTGAGACGGTCTTCTTCGGCGATTCGCTGATCCGCAGGTGGGAAGAGCACCCCGAGCTCTGGGAGCGCTTCTTCTCAACCTTTCAGCCGGCGAACCTCGGAGTCGGCGGTGATAGGTTGGAGCATATGAAGTGGCGTCTACTCAATGGGCAGATCGCCGGTCTTTCGCCTCGTGTCTTCCTCTTCTTAGGGGGGACCAATAACCTCCCAGATCAAAAGAGCGAGACGATAGCTAGCCATATCATCGAACTTCTTGAGATCGTACAAACCCACCTCCCAGAAGCAGAGATCCTGCTGCTAGGGCTGCTGCCGCGCAGCGGCGGGGTCGCAGGGCGTCCGTATGCTGAGAAGATACAGAACATCAACGCTACCCTACAGCGCTGGGCACAAGAGCGAGGGGTACACTTCTGTGACCTTGGTCCCTACCTCTCGGCCGATGGGGAGCACCTGATCTCAGAGATCACTGACGATGGGCTACACCTCAATGCCCTGGGGTATGAGCGCATCGGCTCTCCCTTAGCTAAAGAGATTACCGAGCTCTTCGGTCGATAAACCGACTGGTAGGCGGACCGAGGATACTCTCTCTCACTCCACCTAAGTCACAGATAATCCGCTCGATCAACAGCCCATCGCTGGGAGTGTAGATCTTCAGCTGCTTCGCTCCAGCTTCAGCGATCTCTATCGAGATCGTTGCACCTCTCTTATTGGCGATCACCCCGTTCTGCCAGAAAGGGTCATCGAGCTCCACCTGATAATCAGCTGCCACGACGACGGCAGTGTGGATCGGCCCATCATCGATGGATATGCCTACCTCAATCGCTTCACCGCGATAGTTGAGCAGTGGACTGACTAAGAGGGTGATATCAGCGACTCCGGTATGGGTGAAGTGACAATCGTATGCCAGG
>DASRNL010000227.1:0-4859 GCA_035647415.1 Sphaerochaeta sp.
ACCGTAGAGCGTGTAGAGAAGCATTTTTCAGACCTCGATGTGCTCAGAGGGATCAGCTTCACCTTAGCTGAGGGGGAGGTGCTTTCGATCATCGGCCCTTCGGGAAGCGGCAAGTCCACCCTCCTGCGCTGTTTAACGCAGCTGGAGACGATCGACCGAGGACAGATCACCGTCTGTGATATGGAGATGGCACACACCGATGAAGGCGGTACGGTCCACTATAGCGATGCAAAGACGCTGAAGGCGATCCGATTAAAGCTCGGCTTAGTCTTTCAGAACTTTAACCTCTTTCCCCATATGTCGGTCCTGCGCAATATCACCGAAGCGCAGATCAATGTCCTGGGTAAGAGTAAAAAGGAAGCGACGGAAGTTGCCCGTGCCCTGCTACAGAAGATGGGTATAGCGGATAAGGAGAAGGCGTATCCGTGTCACCTCTCCGGTGGACAGCAGCAGCGGGTCTCCATCGCCCGCGCCTTAGCGCTGAACCCCAGCGTCCTCTGCTTCGATGAGCCGACAAGTGCACTCGATCCGGAGCTGACGATGGAGATCCTCAAAGTCATCAAGGACCTCGCTCAGGAGAAGATGACGATGATCGTAGTCACCCACGAGATGGCCTTTGCTCGGGATATCAGCGACCGAGTTATCTTCATGGATGAGGGGCTCATCGTAGAAACAGGACCCCCTGAACAGCTCTTCAGCAACCCAAAGATGGAGCGCACCCAGCGCTTCCTCAGTCGCTATTCTCAGTAAGACTTCGATAGCTCTCTGCGACCACCTCGATAAGGTGGCGGTACTGACCACGTCGTTGGGTGAGGATCAAAGCTGCTCGCACCTCGTCGATCTCCTCCAACGATCCTAAGGACGGAACCCACCCACCGCCGATGAGGATTTGGGCGTAGATTACCGCTGCAAGCAGCTCATTGTAGGCGCTAAAGGGGGCAATACGGATGATTTCTGCATACCAAAAGAGGGCACGCTCTAACACTGAGGCGTCGAAGAACTCCCTGCTATCCTGTAGTACCAAGACCTCCAGAGCTTCTGCGACCGCTTCTCGTTCATCGATCTGCCACCCCCCAAGAGGCTCTAACCCTTGACCGAGGCGCTCCATCGCCTCCAGCAGTGCCGTCTCCCCCAAGGGAGGAATTGGAACGCCTCTTTGGTAGTGACGGACGTAGCTCTGTAGCAGCGATCGCATATTTGCAAGGAGAATGGTAGGAGCAAACTCCAGCTCGCTGCTAAAACGCTGGGCAGCGATGGCAGTAAGATCCGCATCCGATACTCGAATCGAGGCAAGGGCAAAGCTCGCCAACAGAAAGGAGGGAAGAGCGGCAATACACCGCTCTGCAAACTCCTCGCTCTTTTCCGCTTGAACGGCTTCAAGGCGTGCGAGGTCGATGCGCGTAGAGCTAGAGTGCGTTTGGCGCCGATGGCGCAGCTGACGCCCATCGCGGGGCTTTTGCGCATCGGAGGGGATCAGATACGCCCATGAGCTCTTCATCGCCCCATCGATCCGTCCCTGTTGACAGAGGACCCGTACCCTCCGCTCGCTGATGCCCCATCGCTGTGCTGCTTCTTTGGTACTGATATACATAGCTACCCTTCCTATCTTGGAATAATAGCACGCTTTGCTACCCCAGACAAGTCTACCCACTTTACCAAAGGGGGAACAATATGGATAATTGGTTGGAAAGAAGCTCTTTCCACTACATCTGGGAGGTGCTCCTCATGGAAACATACGACGTAATCATAGTTGGTAGCGGCCCCGCCGGCATGGCAGCGGCATTCACCATCACTTCAGCAAAACCTGACACAAAAATCCTCATGATCGATCAGGAGAAGTTCTCCACCGGCGGCATGCGCAATGACTGCAAGATGAACTTCACCTACCCCATCGGTTTTCCCACCGAGTACTGGACGAAAGAGGCAGCTGACCACTACCTCGAGCAGGTGATCGAGTTCCTGCGGCCACAGATCCTTGAGAAGAACAATATTGAAATCTATCAAAAGCGAGCTGAACGCCTTGGCTGTGAGCTCTTGGAGATCAAACAGACCCACCTCGGCACCGACGGCGGGCTGGCCCTGATCAAAGAGCTACTACAGAAGCTCGACGCCCTCGGGGTAGAGCTTGCCCTCGGCGAGGCGATGCAGAGCGCCAATAAAGAAGCACGCTTCATCACCACCGACAAGCGAGAGATCGCCTATAAGCGCCTTTTGGTCGCCCCCGGTCGCAAGGGCTTCAACTTCCTGCAGACGATCATGCGCGACCTCTCGATCCCCTTTATCGACAATATCGTCGACATCGGTATCCGAGTGGAGACCCGCCTCGAACACTATCCAATCGTCCGAGACTACTACGACCCGAAGTTCTACTTCCCCGAGAAGGTGCGCACCTTCTGCACCAACAGCGGTAACGCCCACGTGGTACGGGAGCGCTACGCCACCAACCGCGGGGAGCAGTGGTTCAGTGTCAACGGCCACGCCTTCTCCAGTGATAGAGGCAAGGACAATGGGCTGGTGAACTTCGCCATGCTTAAGACGGTGCGCTTTACCGCTCCTTTGGCAAGTGGGCAGGCTTTCGCCGAGAACCTCGGCCTGCAGGCTGCGCTGATGGGCGGTGGTAAGCCGTTGATGCAGCGGGTGGGAGACTTCCGCTTGGGCTCCCGCAGCAAAGAGGCCTCCTTCAGCGAAGACCTCTTTGACTTTGAGCCGACCTTGCGCTCCTGCTGCCCCGGTGATATCTCCTTGGCGATGCCAGCGAAGATCCTCCGATCGATCTGGCGGGCGATGAAGAACCTCGATACGATTGTACCGGGGGTCCTCCATCCCTCGACAATCATGTACTACCCAGAGATCAAGCTCTATGCGAACAAGCCCTCCTACCTCGATGAGCACTTCCGTGTCGCCGATGGCATCTGGTTCGCAGGCGATGGAGCGGGCACCAGCCGCGGCATCACCGGTGCGTGGGCAAGCGGCATCCGTGCAGCTGAGGGAATGCTCGTCGACCTATAGGGTGTGGGAGAAGCGGCTGTTGAGCCAGTTGGTTGCCAGATCTACCCACTGGCGCGCCTCTTTGTGCGGCGTGCCGACCTCCTCAGTACACATCGACAGCCCGTGATCCCCACTCTCAAAGATATGTAGAGCGAAGGGTACCCCTGCTTTTCGATACGCTACAGCCAGATCGATGGCGTTCTCTACCGGCACCGAAGGGTCGGTGGCGGTGTGCCAGATGAACGCAGGAGCTGCTGTCGCTGTTACCCGCTGATCGAGGTGGAAGAACTCTTTGAGTTCTGGATCTCCCCCACTGATGTACTCAAGGCTCATCGCATGGTCGTTGATGACCGGGTAGCTCAGAATCACCGCATCGGGGCGGTTGTTCTGATCGACGACCTTCTGTACTGCAGTGACCTTCGGATGATCATGGAGGGTCGCAATAGAGGCAGCAAGGTGTGCCCCTGCGGAGAAGCCGATGACCGCCACCCGGGTGGGATCGCACATCCAAGTGGTTGCATGCTCACGGATTCGCATCAGCGCATCGCTGAGTTCCAAGAGCGGGTTGAGCTTCCCTGCGTTGGTCCCCACCGAGTAGTCGAGGATGAAGACATGGTAAGTCTGCGCGAGAAAGTGCATCGCCACCGCTTCGCGCTCGCGCTCTGATCGATAGCGATATCCGCCACCAGGGAGGATGATGATCGATGGGCGGATATTACGAATCCCCCCATCACCGGTGATATCCTGCAGATAGCCAGTGAGGACCACGTTTGTCGGTCCCACACGTGTTTGAATGATTCTCATGAGCAGATACTATCATACATTACGAATAAAAGCACACTTTCTTGCTCCCTGCTCCCCTCTTTGCTACTATGGAGAAAACAGATACCAAGGAGGGGGTATGGAACGGATTATCCTCGATGTAGATACGGGTCTCGATGACGCAGTTGCGCTCTTTTTAGCAGCAGGGCTGGATGAAATACAGATTGAAGCGGTGATCGCCACCGCAGGCAATGTCGGCTTGGACAAGACGGTGGAGAACACCCTCAATATCATGGAGACCACCGGCTTAGACTGTCCCGTCTACGCTGGCAGCGCCGCCCCACTGGTACGTGAGCCGGTTGAAGCGGGCGAGTTCCACGGAGAGAGTGGGCTCGACGGACCGGTTTTTGATAAGCGGGTCCGCCAGCACCTACAAGCCGAAGATGGCATCGATGCGATGATCCGCATCGTCGAGGAGAACCCCCACGAGATTACCATCGTCAGTGTCGGTCCCTTGACCGACCTCGCCACAGCGCTACAGCAAAAGCCTGAGCTGGCAGCTTTAGCGAAGGGCTTTGTCATCATGGGAGGCTCCTTCAGCGGTGGTAACGTCACCGATGTAGCGGAGTTCAATACCTATGCAGACCCAGAAGCAGCCCAGATTGTCTTTTCAAGTGGAGCGAAGATCGCCCTCTTCAGCCTCGATTGTACTCGCACGGTGACCTTAAGTAGCGAACGGCTACAAGAGTTCCGTAAAAAGAGCGGGCGCTCCAATGAGGTCTTTGTCGCCTGTATGGATACCTATAGCAGTAACTACGCCAAACGCAAAGCAGGCGATCCACAGATGCACGACCCGCTCTGTATCGCCTACCTATCAGACCCTACAAAGGTCACTGGTGAAAACATCGGTGTTGAGGTAATTCTTGAACCAGGTCCTCGCTATGGAGAGACGATAAAGGTAGAGAATGAAAAGCCGATCTTCGTCGCCCACTTTATCGATATCCCTTGGTTCTGGACGCTCGTTGAACGAGCGCTAGAAACACTGCCTTAATGCCAAGAGACTAACTCCTCTAAGGGAAGGCGAATCTTCGGTCGCTCCTCTTCTGCGG
>DASRNL010000228.1:0-9564 GCA_035647415.1 Sphaerochaeta sp.
GTGGGGCTTACGGTGGAGATATGATCAGCGTACTCCAGCCCAGCTTTGAGCATATTCACCCGTTTGTGGGGGATGGGACCACTGAAGAACTTCTCATCGGGTTCGATGTTAGCTCTGAGTAGCTCTAGGCGGCTGAACTCCCCTTGGTAGGCGAGGTTGTGGATCGTCATCAAAGTGCGTGTCTCTGCGAAGAACGGATTGGGGCTGGTTTTAATGAGGTAGGGGAGAAAGCCTACCGTCCAGTCGTGGCAGTGCATCACATCGACCTTCCAGTCGAGCGCCTCCACCAACGCCATCGCCCCTTTGTTTAGGAGCATATAGCGTACCAAATTGTCCCCATAGGGGGCGTGGGAGGTGTCCCCATAGATCCCGACGCGGCCGCTGTAGAGCGGATGATCGAGGAAGTAATAGATCGCTCCATCCAAGGTGGTCTCTAGGACAGTAATCTCTTCGGTCGAATCCAAGAGCTCGACCTCCAAGGTCAGATCGAGGGCGGTAAAGCCGGTCGTATCGACACTGCCGTAGAGGGGAAGAATCACTCGGACATCTTCACCCAAAGCAACGAGGGACCCACTGAGGGCCCCTACAACATCAGCTAATCCACCAGACTTTGAGAAGGGGACGCTTTCACTGCTAACCATGCAAATATTCATGCTCCTATTAGAACATTAAGGAGCAATGGCCGTCAAGTTGAATTAGTTAGACGTATGCACGTCCTTCGAGCTCGTCGATATATGCGTTGGCACAATAGGCGGCGACTGCACCATCTGCTGCAGCGGTGACCAGCTGTCTGAAGACAGTGTCCCGCACATCGCCGGCGGCGTAGAGCCCGTTGGTAGGAGTCTCCATCCGCTCGTTGGTCTTCACATAGCGGTCTGCGGTGAGGACTGTCTGATCGAGCAGTTCGGTCTGGGGAATCATGCCGACAAAGATAAAGACTGCATCGAACTCACGCTCATACTGAGTGCCCTTCTCCAGATCGTTGAGCAGCACACTGGTGACCCGCTCTCCATCACCTTTAATCTCTTCGACGGTGTGCATCATCACCCGTTCGATATTCTTATTCCGCTCCACCTGTTTGATGAGGTTGTCCTGGGCACGGAACCGATCACGGCGGTGGATCAGGGTCACCTCTTCGCTGAGCTTGGAGAGGTAGATCGCATCGGTAAGGGCGGTATCCCCTCCACCGACTACAAGGATTTTCTTGTTGCGGAAGAAGTTGCCATCACAGACTGCACAGTAGGAGACCCCACGGCCGTTATACTCCTCTTCACCAGGGACTCCGAGGTGGCGGTGCTGCGCACCGGTGGCATAGATGACTGCTTTTGATTGATAGATCTCATCCTCGGTGGTGGTCACCTGAAAGAGGTCCCCCTCTTTCTCAATGCTGGTGACGGTAGCGTAGACGAGCTTTGCACCAAACTGCTCAGCTTGGCTATGAAACCGAAACCCCAGTTCAGGACCGTTGATCGGCTCATTGAAGCCAGGGTAGTTCTCAATCATATCGATATACATCGTCTGTCCACCGGGGGCGATCGATTCGATGACCGTCACCGAACGGCCTGCACGGGCTGCATACTGTGCAGCGCTCATGCCAGCAACTCCACTGCCAATTACTAGAATATCTTGTTCAATCATGCTTACTCCTTTAGCGCAGCTTCTTGACGCTGCTGTAATGCGATCTCTGCATCGCTTTTTCGGATGTAGAGCGGCCCTGCTTCTGGGCGATCTGCTCCGTGGTTAAGATACTGCTTTACTCCCAAGCGGGCAAGGCTGACAGCCAGTGCACTCCCTTCGCTTTGGGCGATGGGGAAGGATGTACCCAAGCGCTCTACCAATAGCGGTGCATCGCTGCCGGTGAGGATAAGATCCTCGTAGGGGGCGATCAGGGTATCGATCTCAGCAACAGAGAGGTCTGCGGGGCCACCAAGGCACTCACCATCCTGATAGAGCGCAGCATAGAAGCGCTGCTTTTTTGCATCGATGACCGCCAAGACTGGGTTGGGGACAAAGCCGATGCTCTCATACCACGCATCGAAGGTGGGAACCGAGACCAAGGCAGCGGTGGAAGCAACACTGATGCCTTTACAGAGTGAGAGGGCGATCCGCAGTCCGGTAAAGGAGCCAGGACCTTTTGTGGTGACCAAGAGGTCTATATCGGCGAGGGTGATTTTAGCGTCATCGCAGAGTGCAAGGATCCGATCGAGGGCCAGCTCACTGTGGCGGGTGCCACAGGTGAGGCTTTGGGTGGAGAACCAAGAGAGCCGCCCTTCGGTGAAGCGACAAAGGCCAAGGTGCATGACAGCGGTGGAGGTATCACAAGAGAGGACCATCATAGCGCTGCCCCCGAGACGGAGATTGCACGCGACTCATCCTCGTTGCGTATAATATCGATGGTTATTAGGTGTTCAGGGAGCACCTCTGCAACCTTATCCGCCCATTCGATGAGGGTAACCCCTGAGGGGTAGAGAAACTCTTCGCCGCCGATCATCTCAAACTCCTCGACTGAATCGAGGCGGTAGAGGTCGAGGTGGGCGAGGGCGAGAGAACCATCGTACTCTTGGATGAGGGTGAAGGAGGGGCTTACCACCTCATCAGCGTCGATGCCCAAGGCGGTGGCGATCCCCTTGGCGAGGACTGTTTTACCGACTCCCAAGGAGCCGCGCAGCGAGATAACCTCCCCGCCAACCAATGCACTGCCAATCTGCTTTCCAATCGCTAAGGTCTGTTCTACTGAGGTGCTGGTAAAATCCATCATACCTCCTGATGATCCTTCATATGTTCGATGACCTCTTCGCTGGAGAGGTACTCCTGGACGATCGGAGGGCCGATCGTATCCCCGCTCTGCGCTTGGTAGTCATCGATGAGCTTTTCAACCACCGGATCTTCCGGCTCTAGGGCGCGAGCGCGCTCAAGGTACTCGCGCGCTTCGGAGAGTTCATCGTCGGCGAGGTGGAGGTAGGCGAGGTTGGAAAGGAGGGTCACATTCTCCTCATCAAGATCCACTGCGGTGTTGAGGTACTCCTTGGCAAGAGGGCGATCGCCGCTCTCTAGTGCACAGATAGCGAGCTCATTGTAGAGGTCGCTGCTCCCGCTTTCTGCGTAGGAGAGGGCCTTGATGAAGGCCTGCTGTGCTTCGCCAAACTGCTGCATGCGCCGCAGTGCCCACCCCTTGAGAAACCACGCGTTCCAGACGGTGGGGTGGCTCTCAAGGAAGGCATCCAAGGTGGTGATTGCCTGGGTCTCATTGTTCATCTGAATCGCATCATAGGCTGCCATCAGCTGCTGGTCATCGGCGATCTTGGCCTGGATATCCGTCATGATCTTGCGGGTATGTGCCTTGCGCTCATCCTCTTCGCCTTCACTGTCGAGGTACTGCTGTAAGTAGGTTCGGGCGAGCTCTACGCTGCCTTGGTAGAGGTGGAAGAATCCGATCTCACGCAAGAGATCAGGATCTTCGGCAAATGCATCCAAGCCTGAACGCAGGGTATCGAGGGCACGCTGCTGGTAGGCGTCGTAGACCTCTGCTTTCTGGGTATCTGCGGCTGCGATTCGGCTATAGAGGGTGGCGAGATTGATATAGGAAGCACTCTGCGGTGCGAGGGCACAGACAGCGCGAAAGAGCTCTTCTGCGAAGAGCATATCACCCTTCTGCTCCTGGGCGATCGCGGCGATATTGAGCTCCTGGGCTGCATCGGGCTGGGAGGCGAGGACGAAGCTGCGGTAGTAGGAGGCATGCTGGTGGTTCGGCTCCCAGGCGAGGATCTTCAACATCCCCGCTACGATCAGTTCGATGGTGACGGATTGGGGATCGAGGGTCTTCTCCTTTTGGGGCAGCTGCACAGGGATTGGGATGGTAGGGTCGAGATGAAAATCACCGATCGTTTGGGCAGCTGAGGCGGGGAGGGTGATAAACTGAATCTTTTGTAGTTGGTCAGATGGGGTATTCATGACGAGTATTTCCTCGTGTACAATAGGATATGCGTTAAAAATCCTGCGGTGGCCACCCAGAGGCTGCTCTTGAACCTGTGGTTCAAGGGGGGAAGCTAGTTCGGCTGAAGATTCTGTTCCATGAAACTCCCGAAGGAGTTGGATCAATGCAAATCAGCTATACCGCGACCCGTCTGTGTTGGTTGAGCCAAGAGACTATGGCTCCAGGCGACACCGCAGGAAACATTTCACTGTTGAGGCAGTTTCACTGCCCACCCTTATAGTACAGTATGTATCCTCTTTATGAAAGGGGGGACAAAAGAGAACAGGGCCATTTGGCCCTGCTGCTCACGGTTTGGGGTGCTGTTTCAGCGAAAGCTCACAGATCTGAGAGCAATGCATCCACATCGATGTCCTCAGTTGCGAGGGCATCTCCACTGGTAAAGGCGTCGACTGCATCCAGTTCAGCAGAGAGATCATCGAAGAGCTCAACCTCATCCAGTCCATCGACGGCGGAGAGGGTGTCGAGGGCCACTGCAATGGACTGCTCAAGCAGCTTGTTGCTAGTGGTGTAGCTCTCTACATACTCTTCTAACTCTGCGTTGTGTGCGCGCACGATATCAAAGCGCTGTTGGAGCTCTTCTTTTTCGCGGCGAAGCAGGGCGATTAGGCCAGCAGCCTTCTTGGTTCTTTCTTCAAGTAACCTTGTTGTATCAACGACTGACATGGTACCTCCTTAGGTCTTACCTTACCGTGTGACTTGCTCCCACCATTATTGGGCGAGAACAACCTTTACTTGATCAACAAGAGCATCAAAGGCTGTTGGATCTTCAATAGCCATATTTGAAAGCGCCTTGCGGTTGATCTCGATGTTGGAGAGCTTCAGTCCGTGCATGAACTGGGAGTAGTTCAACCCTTGTTCCTGCACTGCTGCGTTGATACGGGTGATCCAGAGGCGGCGGAAGTCGCGCTTGCGCTCCTTACGTCCTCGGTATGCATACTGTCCTGCTTTCTCAACCGTGTCTTTTGCGATGCGATAGTTCGTACCTCGTCGGCCGTAGTATCCCTTGGACTGTTTCAGAATTTTCTTTCTGCGTCTGCTATGTTTGGTTCCATCTACTGCTCTAGCCATTTTCTCTCCTCCTTATGAGTAGGGAAGCATCTTCTTAACACGCTTTGCTTCCACATCACTGAGCTGGCCAGCGGCACGCAGCTTGGCCTTCCGTTTGCTACTCTTTTTGGTGAGAATATGGCGAAGGCCTTGTTTCTTGTACTTGACCTTTCCGCCACTTGATACGCGGAACCGCTTTGCAACGGCTTTCCTTGTTTTCATCTTGGGCATTGATATGCTCCTTCCATAATAATATTTGCGCCGCAAGGAACAAGTCCCCTTGCAGCAGCAGGTATCCCCCATCCAAGGGGGTTATACATTTTTAGTTTTTCTTCGGTGCTTGCTTTGCAGGGCTGACGATCATACTCATCATCCGCCCCTCCATCGCGGCTGCACGGTCGAGGTTGTAGCCTACACCATTTGTTTCGAGCTGGGCAAGTATCTTATCGAGGACCACCTTCCCGAGCTCAGTGTGAGCGAGCTCGCGACCACGGAAGCGGATACTGACTTTGACCTTGTTCCCCTCTCCGAGGAACTGGCCGATCTGCCTGCTCTTGGTCTCCAAGTCGTGCTGCTCGATCTTTGGCTGCATCCGGACCTCTTTCATCTTCTGGATGTTCTGATTACGCTTCTGGTCGCGCAGCCGTTTCTCCTGTTCATAGCGGTATTTGCCGAAATCGAGAATCTTACAGACCGGTGGGTTTGCATTTGGTGATACCTCCACCAAGTCCAGTCCGACGCCCTCAGCGAGTGCGATTGCGTCAAAGGTGCTCATAATGCCCCGTTGATTCCCTTCTTCATCAATGACGAGTACTTCTCTTGCTCGGATCTGTCTATTGATCCTTAAGTTTCTTGTAGCCAAACGATCTCCTTGTGTTTTCGGCGAAAACCCTTTCTATACAGAATAAAATGGCCTAAAAGGCCTACCTCAAACAATATACCACAGGCATCTAAGCTGTGTCAAAGCATTACCAGCCGCCCAAGCAGGCGGCTGGTAGACAATTGTGTCGAAATTTTACGCTTTGTTAGCAGATCCCAGCACATTGGAGTTCTTGTGCATGTACATCTTCTTCAGCTCTTCGCGGGCTGGCCCGAGGTACTTGCGAGGGTCAAACTCCGAGGGATTCTCTGCGAGAACCTTACGGATCGTGCCGGTCATCGCCAGGCGTCCGTCGCTGTCGATGTTGACCTTACAGACTGCGCTGGTCGCTGCTCTTCTCAGCTGCTCTTCGGGGATACCGATCGAGCCCTGGAGGCTGCCACCATACTTTTCAATCATCGCAACGTACTCTTCGGGTACCGAGGAAGAACCGTGCAGGACGATGGGGAAATCCGGTAGCTGCTTTTCAATCTCCTCGAGGATATCGAAGCGAAGCGGCGGTGGGACGAGCTTACCATTCTCATCGACGGTGCAATCTTCGGGTTTGAACTTGTTAGCGCCATGACTGGTGCCGATGGAGATCGCCAGCGAGTCGACACCGGTGCGGGTGACAAAGTCGACAACCTCTTCGGGTTTAGTGTAGGTGGATTCTTCGGCGACGACATCATCTTCGATGCCAGCGAGGACTCCCAGCTCCCCTTCGACGGTGACGTCATGGGCATGGGCGTATTCGACAACCTTCTTGGTCAGTGCGACGTTCTCCTCGTAGGGGAGGTGACTGCCGTCGATCATGACACTGGAGAACCCATTGTCGATACACTCTTTACAGGTTTCAAAGGTATCACCGTGGTCCAGATGGAGGACGATGGGAATCTCATAGCCGAGCTCCTTGGCGTACTCACCAGCGCCACGAGCCATATTGCGCAGCAGGTTGATGTTGGCGTAGTCACGGGCACCCTTGGATACCTGGATGATAACCGGGCTCTTCGTTTCAACACACGCTTGGATAATCGCCTGAAGCTGCTCCATGTTGTTGAAGTTGTAAGCGGGGATGGCGTACTTGCCCTCCATCGCTTTCTTGAACATCTCTCTGCTGTTCACCAGACCTAAATCTTTATACGATGTCATAGCATACTCCTTACTGTTTGGATGCACTACATCCTCTTTCAATGTAGCCAATACCTCCCTAGCAGGTCAACCGTAGCGGAGGATATCTCGTAAAAAGAACACAGCGTTGCACCGCTATTGGCTGATAAATGCAGCGTAGTTTTTTGCAATCTGTGCGGCGAACTCTTGGAGATCCATCCGCCTCAACCCGGCGGCAAAACGGTAGATATGCTCCATTGAAATCGGGGTATTGATTTTACCGCGCAGCGGCACCGGTGCTAGGTAGGGGCTATCGGTCTCCAAGAGGATCGCTTCGATGGGGATCGTGCTGAAGAGCTGCTGCAAGGCGGTGTTTGCCTTATAGGTGAGGGTGCCAGCAAAGGAGAGAAAGAAGCCCTTCTGTACCGCTAAGGCAGCGAGCTCCTCCCCTCCATGGTAGCAGTGAAAGATCCCTCGCTGGGCAAAGGAGCGCTCTTTGAGCAGGGTGATGAACTGCTCATCGGCATCTCTGTTATGGAAGATCACCGGAAGGCGGTGAAAGTCGGCGATCTCTAGCTGCACCCCGAGAAGGTGCTCCTGCTCGGCGACCGTCCCGTGGGCGCGATAGTTGTCCAAGCCGATCTCCCCGATCGCCACCGGGCGAAAGGCTTCAATTTCAGAGACCAGCGCTGCTAGTTGTTCACTGATCGGTGCGTTGCCCTCTCGTACCCCCCAGGGGCCGAGCCCTGCGGCGAAGTGGATGCCAGGGGTCTTGCCAAAGCGAGCGACCCGCTCTCCTAAGTCTGCAGCACTGAGGCCGATGTCGATGCCTCGCAGCTCTTCGCTTTGCATCTCTGCTAAGAGGGCGGGGACATCAATCCCCTTGGCTTCGATGCCTAAGAGGTGAAAGTGTGTGTCGATGTATGGGGTTTCGGTGCGCATATCCTCTCTATACCACCCTCAGCACTTTGGGACAAGGTAGCCACCGGTGGTACGAAAGCGCACCCCTCTTCGCAGGGCATCCTGTACCCGCTTCTGTAGGCTCGTCTTCGACTGTGCTGCTAAGATCATCTCTGGGGTAAAACCGGGAGCAAAGACCTTCTCATAGAGCTGCACCTCAGGGATATCCAAGGAGAATTTGGCAAAGCGCTCCATGAAGGAGCGGATTTTGCTCCCTGAGTCGGTGACCGCAGCTAAGGCGGGGTCGACGAGCCAGGTGACGGTGAAGAAGTGTGAATTCTCTCCAAAGACCGCTTGTGCTGCGCTGAAGGAGGCATCCACTGCCTCAGCACTGAGGTCGGTACGGGCAGGGATGTGGGTATAGAGCATCGGAGTCCCCCGTCCAGCTACGAAGGTCAGTGCAGCGTGAGCGATAGTTTCAGATTCAAGGGAGACGGTCCCCTCATCGATAGCTACCCGGTGGGCGATGATGGTATTTTGATTCTCGGTGTACTCGGTGGTAGCGACCCCTTGGTCTGTAGCGGTGACGTAGCCTCTGCTGTCGAGGGCGAGGCCCCCTTCTGCAAAGGCGACGAGCCCCTCGCTTTGGCTGCGATAGATTCGATACGGGAGCGTACACGCTCGCTCTTCCACCTGTAGCGCTCCGAGGTGGTAGATGCGGGCGGTGAGGATCCGTGCGATCCATGAAGGGTGTGGCAACCCGACTGCCCCTTCGCTATAGCTGCTATAGGTATCGGTCCACCTGCGGATATCCGCGAGCGCTCCTTGGTATTGGGTCTCTGGCAGCCCTAGATGCTGACAGCGCTCGGCAAGCGCAGGCAAGCCTGCGATGGCGAGCAGCAGCGGGTATGGCTGGCCGAAGCGCGCAAGGCCCTCGGTGATCAAGGCGGTGATAGCATCGGTCCTCCCCTCGCTGATATGGGCGGCGAGGGCAGCGGTATCAGCGGCTATCCTCTGAGCGGGGATACGTGCTCTGCAATCGGCAAGGGCAGTAGCCTCATGGGGTTGAAAGTTGATCATGGCTACAGCGTGAACGCTTCTTACGTGAAGGTCAAGAGCAGAAAAAAAGGACCGGCAGCGCCGGTCCATACGAGTAAGCGATCGCCCTTAGAGCAGACCGATCTCGCGGTAGTAGCGAGCAGCCCCGTCGTGGATTGGCAGGCCTGCCAGATCCTGGGTGGTCTGATCTTTGATGACATTGAGCAAGGGTGCCTGGGTCTTCTTCAGCTCGTCGAAGTTCTCCCAGAAGGTCTTGGTCAGGTCATAGATAACATCATCATCGACGCGTGCGTCGGTGAAGATCGTGATCTTGATCGCGCTGGTAAGTACATCCTCATCCTGGCCCGGGTAGGTGCCAGCGGGGATCGTGTATGGTCCGTACCAGGGGTAGTCTGCCTGGAGTTTTTCAATCAAAGCGCGATCGATCTCCAGCAGCTTTCCACCGGCGGTGGAGAGCATCTCGGTGACCGCAGCGTTGGGGATTCCCGCCATGATCCAAGCGCCATCGAGCTGCTTGTTGCGCATCAGGTCGATCGCTTCGGTGAAGCCGACGTACTGCACATGAAGCCCATCAGGGTAGGAGAGGCCGGCAGTGTTG
>DASRNL010000229.1:0-2055 GCA_035647415.1 Sphaerochaeta sp.
CTTGTAGGGGGTAGTGCACCATGATCGAGTGGATCATCAAGGGCAGGGTCATACTCGCCCCGGCAGCTTGGATAATCCGTGCGACCAACAGCAGCGGGAAGTTTGGGGCGATCGCCCCAAGGACGGTGCCGACTAAAAAGAGGGAGAGGGTAAAGAGAAAGAGCCCCTTGGTGCTCGTTCGCTTGATCAAAAAAGCGGAGATCGGCACACAGAGTCCCATCGTTAGGATATAGAGGCTGGTCAGCCATTGCACCGCTGCAGCATCGAGGTGAAAGTGCCCCATCAAGGTCGGTAGCGCAGCGTTGAGGTAGGTCTCTGCCAAGAGACCGAAGAAGACCGCTACCTTCATCATCGTAATACTTCGCTTCATGGATAATCCTTTTCCCTTTCGAGGAGTTCAGAGAGTAATGTAGAGGGATTAATCGCTTCCTGCAAGGCATACATGGGTATGTACAACTGTCCAACAGTGCTGCTGCTTTGCGATTCCTATCCCTAATCTGGAGTGTTTCTTGCTGACTTTTGGCCCAAAATTCCTTGAGTTTGCACCGATCTATTGTATGATGAAATATGGACAGTGTACCGAAAATGCACCGAAAATCTGAGCGATTGCTCCGCTTATTCTACCTAGTCCACCCTGCCTCCGATGGTGTGTTTCTTCCTTACACTGCTCTACCGAGGAGGGCTTTATGAAGATAATCGGTTCTTCTGCTAAGCGTGTTGATGCATTTGATAAAGTAACCGGGAAAGCTAAGTATACCCCCGATACCGTGCCCGCTCACGCACTCTATGCCAAGGTGGTACACTCCACCATCGCCAACGGCTGGGTCCGCTCCTTCGACCTCTCAGAGGCATGGGAAGTTGAGGGGGTCGTCGATATCGTCACCTGCTTCGATGTTCCTGATATCCAGTTCCCAACCGCAGGGCACCCCTGGTCTACCGTCCCCCAATATCAAGATATCGCCGACCGCAAGCTGCTCAACGAGCGGGTGCGCGTCTACGGCGATGATGTCGCTGCGGTTGTCGCTGTATCCCAGCTCGCAGCTGACCTTGCTGCCAGCAAGATTGTCGTGACCTATGAAGCGCTACCTCCGATGCTGAGCGTCGAAGAGGCGCTCGCCGAAGGGGCGAGCGTGCTCCACGAGGAGTACCCGGACAATATCCTCAAGGAGACCAGCTACGAGATCGGAGACTTTGCTACAGCGATCACCGAAAAAGGCCTTACTAAGATCAGCGGTAGCTACCAGACGCCGGTGGTCAGCCACTGCCATATCGAGCCAGCCAACTCCTGGGCGTATATGGAGGCGGGAAAGATCGTCGTCGTCGCTGCCACCCAGATTCCTCACCTGGTGCGCCGGATGGTCGCCCAATCCCTTGGCTTGGGCTTCGGGGATGTGAGAGTCATCAAGCCATACCTCGGCGGCGGTTTTGGTAACCGCCAGGATGCCCTCACCGAGCCCTTGAACGCCTTCCTCACCACCCGGGTGGGAGGCAGGCCGGTGGTGCTCGCCTACACAAGGGAGGAGACCTTCTACGCTACCCGCACCCGCCATGCGATGGACTTTGAGATGACCACCTACGTGCGCAAGGATGGATCCTTTGCCGCCCGCGAAATCAGCGTCTACTCCAACCAAGGCGGCTACGCCAGCCACGCCCATGGCTTAGCAGCCAATGCGGCGAACTCCTTTCGGATGCTCTACCCCACCGGGGCGATCAAGGGGGTCGCACGGACTGTCTATACGAACCTGCCGACCGCCGGCGCTATGCGCGCCTACGGTATCCCTCAGGCGATGTTCGCCTTGGAGAGCCATATCGATGATATCTGCAGGGAGATGGACCTCGATCCGATTCAGATCCGCAAGCAGAATATGATGCCCTTGGGGTATGTGGATGGTCCGACTACGATCACCTGTCACTCTAGCGGCTTAGAAGAGTGTATCGACCGCGGGGTCGCCTACCTCGATTACGATCGCAAACGAGCTGAGTATGCCAAGCAGACTGGAATGATCCGCCGTGGGGTGGGAATGTCGATCTTCTGCTATAAGAGCGGGGTTTATC
>DASRNL010000230.1:0-9311 GCA_035647415.1 Sphaerochaeta sp.
GGTGTAGGCGATGGCGAGTGTCTCATCAACAAAGAGCGTTCCTGTGTAGCAGTTGAGTATCTCTTGGTGGCGGGCGCTGGGATCAAGCGCCCGCAGTCGGACGCTGAAGGTCGCCCCGCTATCGCTTTGAATTACCACCGGCATCTCCGCCCACACAAAGGCTGCTTCTACGCCAGGATAGGTTCCTATCTCTTCTGCGATTGCCCGTGCCTCTGCAAGCGAGGAGGTGACGTTGGTATACTGTAGGTCAAAGGATTCAAGGTTGCGGATATCGGTAAAGAGGTTGGTTTGTAGCGCTTGCATGAAGGAGAGTACCGCTACGATGGCCAAGAGGCAGAGTGCCAATCCAAGGGCGATACGCACCGAGGAGCGGCGATGCCTATTCTGTCGACTGAAAGCGTAGCGGGATGCTAAGCGAAACCGGAGGTGCATATTAGAGGTAGTCGATGGCGACGACGCGTTCGCTATACGGACCATAGTGTACGGTAGCGTACGCTCGATCGTCGACACTATAGGTTTCGACCCGTGATCCATCGCTGTGGTAGATCACCTCTTTGACCACAATCCCATCTAGCACTTCCCACTCCTTCTCATCGAGGATCCTTCGTAGCGGCAGGCTCCCTGTTACCTCTGTATTATACTCCGAATTCTCCTCAGCGCTACTCTCTGGTGCATAAGAAGCAGTAAAACGAAGTGTTCCATCGGCTTCGGTAGCATTGAGCAGTCGTGAGTTCAGTGAATCGTAGGTGTAGGTAATCTGTTCGCTCTCGGTCTCTTGCTGTCGAACACGCTCGATCAGACGCCCAAACGTGTCGGTGGTATACGTGCTCTGATCGTCGAGGGTATGCCAGCTCTCCAGGATACCCGATCGGTAGGTAGCGACGGTGCGAGAGCCATCGGAGGCGATCCGTTCAACCGTGCGCACACTCCAATCCCCCCGAGTGTACTCCTGCCAAACGAGCACCGAATCCTGATAGAGGGTACGGACATCTGCTGCGACCTCAAGACGCCAGGACCCGTCAGTATAGGGTCCTAAGTCCTGACCGAGAGAGTTTGAAGCACGGCTTGCTCCAGTGGCACCGAGGGCTGCAGAGAGAACAAGCAGCAGAGAGAGGCTGAGCAGCCGCTTATTCAGAGAGGCCGACCAGCGCATCAAGGAAGGCTTCGGCGTCAAAGGGTTGGATATCCTCATACCTCTCTCCTGTGCCTATAAAGGCGACGGGAATGTTCAATCGGTCTCCAATTTGAATCAACGCTCCTCCTTTTGCCAGTGAATCGTACTTTGCTAAGATCATCCCATCGATACCCACCGCCTTGTTAAAGAGCTCCGCCTGGTTGATCTGGTTCTGTCCAGTGGTGGAGTCTAAGACGATGAGCTTCTTATAGTGCTCTGGTGCGATCCCGCGGCTTTGGATAATCTTGTCAATCTTGGCGAGCTCTTTCAGCAGGTTATCCTTGTTGTGCATCCTGCCCGCGGTGTCCACAAAGAGCACCTGCTCCCCCCGTGCTTGGGCGCTGGTAATCGCATCGTAGACGACCGCCCCCGGGTCGCTTCCGCTCTCTTGGCGCACGATACGACAGCCGAGGCGCTGGGCGTGGATCTCCAGCTGATCAGCGGCGGCTGCACGGAAGGTGTCCCCCGCTGCGAGCAACACAGAGAGGCCCTGCTGCTGGTAGTAGTGTGCGAGCTTTGCGATCGAGGTGGTCTTCCCTACCCCATTGACTCCGAGGACCAAAAAGACGGTCAGCGCATTGGGATCGACTTGGATCTCCATCGCCTCTACCTTATCCCCAAGCAGTCCCTTGACGAGGTTCTGATACTCGCTGCTTTCGGTAATCCGCTGCTCCTTCGCCAAGGTGCGCACTTCATCGCTGATAGCCATCGCGAGCTTTCCTCCGAGGTCCCCTTCGATCAACATATCCTCGAGGTCCTCAAAGAATTCTTCATCCAAGGCAGGTCCACGAAAGAGTGCTTTCAGCCTCCTTCCAAAGCCTTTCAACATAGGTATCTCCTTATAACAGGCCGCCTGCCTGTCCATAGCTTGCGAGATGGCTGACGGCGACAATCGCTTGCACAAGGGACAGTGCCCCGGTGGCGACCTCCGCCACCTGCCACAGTGGTGTATCGGTGTTGTTCTGGGCGAAGAGCGCACTTGTCACGTACGCGCCAAAGAGAAGAATAGTATTTCTCAGCCCTTTGTAAAAGTCCTGTTGTTGTCTCTCTAGCAGTCGCTGGGCTTCTGGCAGGGCGCTCTGTAGCTGTACACGTACCTCATCTGCTGCTGGTCCGTGTAAGGTAAGCCGATGGGGCATATAGTGCTCTTTGGTGATGCCGATCGAGAGCGGATAGACCGGCTCCTCGATCGTCAGCGTAGTGCCGTAGCTGTACAGCTCTCCCCCGACGGACCACGAGACCGCTCCACTGTTGGAACGCAGGAGCAATGCTTCGTTCTCTGCCGCTCTTTGGGGGGCATGCAGGTGGGTGATCTTCCCAGCGGTGATGCTTACCTCGCTACAGCCAAGTGAATCAAAACAGATCGTGTGCTCACCAGCGGGGAGCAAGGTCGGCACCTGAGCGTTAAAAACAGTATCATCGACACTCACCGTGACAAAGCCTGGAGCATCATGGATAAGCAGGGCACCTTGGTCGGTTGCCTCACCGAGGGTGCACAGAGCGCTATCGATAGAGAGGGTCGCCTCGGAGAGCACCCCAAAGGGGATGAGGGTGTCGAGCAAGGTCTCTAGCTCTCCTGAAGCAAGACCGTAGTGTAGCTGCAATCTTTCAAAGCGGTCGAAGGGCTCGAGGGAGACAAGCAGCAGTTCACTATATCCCTCTCGCTCGCTGAACCAAGCGCGTGCTTCACCGCCGCTTCTCAGCAGCTCGGTGCGGCTTGTATTCGCCGCTACGGTGCGGTAGGAGTGGGTGGGACGATAGTGGGTGAGCCTGCTTGCGACAAGCGAAAGCGCGCGATCAGCAGATGCAGTTACTGCGATCACCGCCCCCTGCTCGGATGCAGCGATGGGGAGCAAGAGGAGACAAAAAAGCAGCAGAGTGAGCACGCTAAAGCGGAATTGCTTACTTGTTTTGTGCTTGGGACCACTGTAAGAACTGTTCAATAAACTCTTCAATCTCACCATCCATCACCGCTTGGATATTCCCTTCTTGGTAGTCCATGCGATGGTCTTTCACCATCGTATAGGGCTGAAAGACGTAGGAACGGATCTGACTGCCCCAGGTGATATCTTTCTTCTCAATCGCCTTCTTTTGCGCCTCCGCTTCCTGCTGCTCACGATAGTACTCATAGAGCCGGCTGCGGAGCATCTTGAAGGCGATCTCCTTATTCATCGTCTGACTCCGCTCGTTTTGACACTGTACCACAATTCCGCTCTCATAGTGGGTGATCCGCACCGCGCTATCGGTCATATTGACGTGCTGTCCCCCTGCCCCTCCAGCTCGGTAGGTATCGATGCGGTAATCCTCGGGCTTCAGGTCAATCTCTATCGTATCATCGACCACCGCTGAGGCGTAGACGCTGGTGAAGGAGGTGTGTCGGCGCTTCTGCGAGTCAAAGGGGCTGATGCGCACCAGGCGGTGGACTCCCGCTTCCCCTTTGAGGTAGCCGTAGGCATAGGCTCCCTCGACACGGATGCTGGCACTCTTGATGCCCCCCTCATCCTCCTGTAGGTCGAGCACTTGGGTTTTAAAGCCAGCACGCTCAGCATAGCGGAGGTACATCCGCAGGAGCATATTCGCCCAGTCGCTCGCCTCGTTACCTCCGGTACCAGCGTGGATGGTGAGGAAGCAGTCGTTGCGGTCAAACTCTCCATCAAGGAGAGTTTTGAGTTTCAGCTGTTCGTATTGCTTGTGCATCCGCTCGATCTGTGAATCGATCTGCTGCTGTTCCTCAGGGTTGTCCGGCTCATCTGCATAGAGTTCAAGCAGCTCTTCCATCTCATCGATCGCTTCGATCAAAGCAACCCAAGGGTTGAGGATATCTTTGAGCGCAGTGAGCTCGCCAAAGAGTGCTTTCGCCGCCCGCTGGTCATCCCAGAAGTTTGGTGCAAGGGTCTTTTCTTCTAAGGCTGCAATCTCCGCCTCTAGGGTAGCGGAGTCAAAGCCGCCTCCAGACGGTATAGGCTTCTTCTTTTAAGGAATCAAATAGGGATTTATTTTGGAAAAACATCGAACTGCTCCGTATCTTTTATTTGCGCTCCATCCGGAATCCTAAGGCGATCTTCTGCTCTGCCCCGCTTGGCAACTCTAACTGCCAGGTCGGCATAAAGAGGGTGTGCAGATAGATCGTCTCCTCCTGGAGAGTGCTTCTTGCTTCAATCGTATAATCTTCTTTTAACAAGGTAAAGTGGGTATCGCTGTGTAGGCTTAAAGCGGTCGCATTGGGCTCGTCGTGGATGAGGAAGGATTTAAACCCCTCTTTGATCATCTGAGTCTTTTCATAGAGAACCCGCTTCTTCCCCACCACCTCCATAAACGCCACCGGTACGGTATGGGTTGAGATGCTGAGAGGAATCTCACAGCCATAGGTGAAAGCGGTCGGTTCTTCAGAGAGGTTGGTGAGAGCCACCTCTAAGAATATCGTGTTCTGCCGCACCTTTATATGCTTGTGTATCTGTACGTTTGGTGCCCAGGGGGCGTCATTTTCGGTGGTATAGGAGAGCTTAAACTCAGTAGCTCGGCGATCGAGGACCGTCAAATCATAGGGTTGGCGCCCCAAGTCGATGGTGCTGCGGCTGTTACGCTTATCGTACTCTTCCAGAGAGATCCCGCTTTTGATCAGCACATCGGTGAAAAGACGTCGTTTCTCTCCGCTGTGCGGTGGGTGTAAAACACTCTGAGAGACCGCGATATCATCCAGCAAGGCGAACGCATCCCCGTAGTTATGCAGCGATGGCAGGTAGGTTAGTTCATCGAGCGAACCACCTTTATGGTCGATAACACAGCTTAAGTTCTTGCTGATCACCAAGTGTTCATCGACCTCATCACGGTCAAAGTCGGCGACCTGTAGATAGGTAAAGTCCTCTAAGGAGGAGAGGATCAGGTCAACCTCGCTGATAGTTCTCCAGATCAAGGAACGGACCTTTGGCCGCAGCATCGTTGCGCTTGCGCCATAGAGGTAGGGACTGCCGACACTCGCTCGTTGGATCAAGTTTTCAAGGTGACGGCGGACATCCTTATCCTTTCTATAGAGCCGAGCGCTCTCGATCATCGTCATCGAGCGCCCATAGAGATAGGCAAGGCTTTCGTCGCGGACAAACAGGTCATTGAGGGTATAGAGGTTTCCTCGTCGTGCATCATGACCGTACCAACCACCGGAGAGGTAGCCTTTGGGTAGCAGCTGCTCAAGAGCGAGGACCTCTTCGGTCGCTCCACTGCCCAGATCAAAGAGCAGCTCAAAGAGCTCTGTGGTTTGCTTGGCCTCAATACCACCTTGGACAAGCTGATCGATATTGATCATCGCCATGAGGAAGGAGGGCTCGGTGCGCGAAGCGATGGTACGGATCAGGCGCAAGAGTGCCGCAAAGGAGAGCTGGTTTTGTGAAAAGTCCAGGATGGCGCGGCTGACCTCATCGCTGGTGGGAACGATGGTGACGGTCTTGCCCATCTCCTGCATCAGGTATGGCTCAGCGCGATACCCACTGCTTTCGCTGCCCCTGCCCTTCTCCACCGAGGTGATCACCGTCTCCATGCACGTGATGTGCAGGGCGTTGATGTAGGAGGGGTTGAAGATCTGCCCATAGGAGAAGAAGTTCTTCGGCCGCTGTCCATAGCGTTTGCGCAAAGCGGTGGTCATCAGCTCGATCTGATTGGATCGATCCTTTGGGGTGATTAAGCTCAAGATCGCCTGATGGTACGTGCCGCCAAGCAGCTCCACCTTTTCATTGCGACAGAGGTCCTTTAGGAGGACCGTCAAAGGAACCTGTGAAGCATCGAGGTACTCATAGAGCGGCATCGAGAGCGCCAGCTGCAAGGTGCTCTGCTGTCGGTGGTGCAGGAGGGTTAACAATGGCGTTAAGACCGTCTCAGCCACCCGTTCAAAAGCAGGGGCTGGGACTCCATGGGCCAGTTGACTGTATGCACCTATCAGTACTCTCATCTTCTATCGTTTCAGAATCACCTTGGTGGGGCACGCCTCGGCCGCTTCTGCGATCTCTGGGTGGGGAACACTCTGATCGAAGACAGCGAGGAAGTTCTCCACCGTACACCCAGATTCGGGGAATTTATTCTCACAGATCTTACAGCCGATACAGCCGACTGAGCAGAATCTGCGCACCCTGCCCCCGGCGAGGTGGCTGTTGCAGTCGATCGAGTACTCGCTATCCTCGTAGATCATATGCATCGCCCCGGTAGGACAGATCTGTACGCACTTCTCACAGCTGATACAGAGCCCTTCGTCGACAATGATATACCCGTCTCTGTTCTTGCTGATGGCGCCGGTGGGACAGACAGCGATACAGCTGCCTAAGCGTAAACACCCATCCTTACAGGTGGTATCCCCACTCTGCAAGAGGAAGGCAGCGTTACAATCCTCCGGTCCATCGTAGCGATAATCCCGCTTTGTGAACTCAATATTCCCGCGGCACATCACGTGTGCTACCATTCTCCGCTCGTTGGAATCCACTGAGACATCCATCCCCATGATCGTACCGATCTTTGCGATCAAGTCCGGTCCCCCTGGAGCACAGAGATCCAAGGCTGCCCCTTCAGAGGCGATCGCCGAAGCGTAGGCAGAGCACCCTGCGTAGCCACAGACTCCACAGTTCACTCCCGGCATAATCGGCTCAAGCTCCAACAGCTTCTCATCTTTTTTAACGGCAAGCTTCTTCTCCGCATAGGAGAGGCCGTACCCGAAGGCTCCACCGAGGAGCGCGACTGTTAGCAGTGCAAATAGAATATTCATCCCACTCCCCCCTTATACCAGATGTAGATTCGTCAAGAGCGCTTTATCGAAGGCCATAAAGGCGAGGGCCATCAAGCCTGCGCTGACAAAGGCGATTGGCATCCCCTTATAGGAGGCGCGCACCGGCATCAAATCGAGCTTCTCTCGGATATTGCTCATCAATACGATCGCCAAAGTGAAGCCGATTCCAGCGGCAAAACCTGCGACGAAGGCCTCCATCACATTGTAGGAGCTCGTGATATTGATGATGGCAATACCGAGCACCGCACAGTTGGTGGTGATCAAGGGCAGGTAGATCCCCAGCGCTTGATAGAGCGCAGGGCTGATCTTCTGCACGACCATCTCAAGCAGCTGTACCAAGCTGGCGATCACCAGGATGAAGGTGAGGGTCTGTAGGTACTGCAGGCTCATCGGCACCAAGAGGAAGTAGTAGATCGCCCAGGTGACGACACTGGCGACGGTGGTGACAAAGGTCACCGAGGCTCCCATCCCGATCGCGTTGGCGCTGCTTTTTGAGACTCCGATGAAGGGACAGAGCCCGAGGAACTGGACGAGAATAAAGTTGTTGATAAATATGAATGTAATCAGAATTGCAATATAGCTCATCTTACCTATCCTTTTTTCGCGCAGCGTTCCAATCGAAGAACGCCTTCAAGAAACCCATCAAAAGCAACGCACCGGGCGCTAAGCTCATCACCCGTATCGGGTTGTCATAGAACCAGGGGATGCGGATCACCCCATCGAAGCTGCCTGCAGCAAAGAGGGTGATCGTCCCGTTACCCATGAGCTCGCGGATCGCTGCGATGAGGATCAGCGAGAGGGCAAAGCCGATCGACATCCCGATGGCATCGAGGATCGAATCGACGATCGTGTTGCGCGATGCGAACGCTTCTGCTCGACCGAGGATGATACAGTTTACTACGATCAACGGCAGGTAGACGCCCAAGGCGCTATAGACCGCTGGTACAAAAGCGTGCATCACCATCTCGGTGATCGTCACCAAACTTGCGATGATGACGATGTACGCGGGGATGTGGATCGAATCGGGAATCACGTTGCGCAGAGCGGAGATGATGATATTACTAAAGAGGAGCACAAAGAGCACCCCTGCAGACATACCGATTGCATTGGAGACCTGGGTGGAGATTCCGAGCACCGGACAGAGCCCTAAGGCGATGATGAAGACCGGGTTCTCTTTGAAGATTCCCTTGGTTAACTCCTTGAGTCTGTTCTCTTTCATTCTACACCTCCGAGCTGCTTCACAAATCCACTTCCGGCTTCTAGTGCTTTGGCGATAGCGGTAAAGGTCACACTCGATCCGCTGACCGCCTGCGCATCGCTATCGGCGAGCATCGCCTTGGTAGTGGGTACCGGTTTGGCAGCACCGGTGTCCTTGAATTTCTCCATATACCCACTCTCTTCAGCCTTGCTGCCAAGGCCGGGGGTCTCGGTGTGGGCGAGCAGTTGCGCATACTGCACCGCCCCATCGAGACTATAGGAGGCGACAATCGTCATCTCCCCTCCGTAACCAGCGCCAACGAGTCCTACGATATACCCTAAGAGGTTGCCGTTCTCACTGAGATCGATATAGTAGCTGATCATCTTGTTATCGGTTACCGCTACTTCCTCTCCGATTTCCATCCCTCCGCTGACAGCGGTGAGGGCACGAAGCCGTGCTTGGATATTCTGCTCTTCAATCACCGGGGCGGTGATCGCGTTGATCACTGCCAGGAGGAAGGCGGAGACTGCACAGATCAACAAGAGGATGAGCGCATAACGCAGATTCTTAGTCATACCCTCGCCTCCTTTGCTGCCTTGCGGTTCGCTCGGGTATCACCGAACTTCCTCGGTTTGACAAAGCGGTCAATCGTCGGGGTGACGATGTTCATCAAGAGGATCGAGACGCTGACCGCTTCGGGCATCGAGCCAAAGATGCGAAAGAGGAAGGTGAAGAACCCACAGCCGACTCCGAAGATGATCTGCCCCTTGCGACTGATCGGGCTGGTGACGTAGTCGGTAGCCATAAAGAGGGCGCCGAGCAGCAACCCTCCGCTGAACAGCGAGGGGAAGAAGGCTCCGCCAAAGAGGCCAAGACCGGCGGGTAGTCCACCGAAGATCCAAGAAAGCAGCGCGAGGCTTCCCATATAGGTCAACGGGATATGCCAGGTTATGATCTTACGGATCAGAAGGTACAGCCCTCCGATCAGCAGCGCGAGGGCGCTGATCTCACCGATACAGCCGCCGACATTCCCCAAGAAGGTGTCGACGGTATAGGCGTTGAAGCCAGTAAAGGATGCGATCTTCTGGGCGATGGCTGTCGCCGGATAGCCGCTCTGCGCTAAGAGCGCGTTGGCATCCAGGCCCACTGTCCCACCGCTGATCGCAGTTTTGACC
>DASRNL010000231.1:0-2236 GCA_035647415.1 Sphaerochaeta sp.
CCGCTGGCTCGTCGCTTCGGCGATACTGCCTTGGGCATGGGGACCGCCTTCATGGCGGCGATGGGGGTCTTCCTCTTTGTCTTTGCCACCCCGCTGTTGCGCCTCTTCACCGCCGATGGGGCAGTCATCGCTTTAGGCAGCCAGGTCCTCCGGATCGAGGCGTTCGCCCAGCCCGCCTTCGGGCTCTCGATGCTGAGCTTTGGCATCTTCCGCGGAGCGGGGGATACCAAAAGCCCCTTCTATATCTCGGTGGTGGGGATGTGGTTGATTCGCCTACCCTTTGCCCTCTTGATGGTGCGCGCTACGAGTTTAGGCTTGGTTGGGGTATGGATTGCGATGGCCACGGACCTGAGCCTCCGGGGCATCATCTGCCTCGTTACCTACCGGCGGTATCGCTGGCTCTCAGCATATCGAGGGCAGAACTGAGGGCGAGGAACTCCTCCCAGGAAAGGGCCTCTGCTCGCTTCTGCCGATCCACACCGCTGGTGCTAAAGAGCTGCTCTATCGCTTCTGGTGGGAGCATTCCACCGATCTTCCCTCGACGGATATTGTTGTAGATCGTCTTTCTCCGTTGACCAAAGGTCTCCCGCACCAAGAGCAAAAAGCTGGTTTTTAGTGCTTCTGGGACCCGGCTCTCTTTGCGTAGTACAAAGCGCACGACGCTGCTCTCAACCTTCGGCGGTGGGTAGAAGTGGCCGGAAGAGATGGTGAGGGGGATGCTCACCTCATAGTCCATCTGCGCCAAGAGGGAGAGTGAAGCCCACTGGCTGCTCTGTTCTTCTGCTGCGAGGCGCTCGGCGACCTCACGCTGGAGGGTGTAGAGCATCACAGGGGGGCGATACGAACTCTCAAGTATCTTCGCCACCAAGGTGGTGCCGACATTGTACGGCAGGTTTCCGCAGATCCGATCGACCCGCTCTTTGCTCTGTAGATAGCTAAAGAGGGTGCGCATCGCATCGCCTTCGATGAGGGTGAAGTTCGGGTGGCTTCCAAAGGCATCTTCACGAAGAATTTCACAGAACCCTCGGTCGATCTCAAAGGCGGTGACGTGTGCCTTCTCTTTCAACAGCAGCGTCGTCAGCGCCCCGAGGCCCGGGCCGATCTCGATGACATGCTGGTTCGGTGAGAGGGTAAGGAGGCGAACAATCTCCGTGCGTACTGATTCGGTAAGGAGAAAGTTTTGTCCAAACTTCTTCGTCGGAGCAAACCCCTTCTCTGCCAGTAGCTCCTTGATCGCCTTCGGTGAGTCGTATGCGAACTCCCACTGCATAGCGCTGCCTCCTTCGCCGTTGAGCTGCTGCCTCAGCATACCCAACGGAGGCAAACAGGGTCAACAGAAGCAAGAGATATACCCCATAGCCCGCCGCACCGAAGAAGAGCCGCTCGCTTTGCCCCAAGGCAAAGAGACGCTGCAGCAAGGCGGTAACCTGGCATAAGAGCGGAGCGAAGAGTGCTCCGCCGAAGAGCACGGCGATAGAAAGCAGCATCGCGAAGCTGATCAAAAGTGCAGCGGGTGGGGAGAAGAGCAGCCCTGCAACATTCCATTCTCCACTGTAGGAGAGGGCAATCGGCGCCGTAGCAGCCACCGCCAAGGCGGTCAGACGTCCGAGTATGCGAGGCAGCTTAGAAGAGAGCACCAGAGCCAGGAAGGCAACCCAGCTATAGGTAGCAGCAAGAGAGTCGATGCTCTCGGCAAAGACCCATAGCTGCAGCAGGTAGGCGAGCGCGGCGGAGCTTTCAATCGAGAGGCCAGCTTCACAGCCGAGGCGCACCAAGGCCGAACGGATTAAGCTCGGCTTAGGCCCTGCAAGGATGACAAAACCCAGCGGCGGCACCAGCCCAAGACGCCTGGCCCATCGCTTGGGCATGCAGAGACTGCAGAGGCCCACCGAGAGGGTGATCAAAAAAGAGAGGTGCATCCCGCTCAAGGCTAGGACGTGGGCGCAACCACAGCTGAGTGCCCCATCCTTCAGCAAAAAGCTCTCACTCTCGCTTTGACCGAGCAGGAGCAAGAGCGCCAATGCCTTTGCCTCCCCCGAACCTACAGCAGCGCTCAGCCTACGATCTAAGAGCGAGAAGGCCCTCCTGCGAAGAACCCCTAAGGCGGTGATGCGCACCACCTGCAGCTCAGTGGCGATGAAGAGCTCACCGCTGAAACTCCCCTCCACCACAACAGTCGAGGAGGCAGGGATCACCTCGCTGATCGATGCCAGAGTTGGGATGAGCCCTGATGCCG
>DASRNL010000232.1:0-4244 GCA_035647415.1 Sphaerochaeta sp.
GTTTAGGACTCTCTTCGATACAGAGCACCTCTGCTTGATCTTCTTGGGTGTAGGAGCCTGGAAAGAGGGAGGCAAAGTGTCCATCCTCACCGATGCCTACGTAGACTCGATCAAAGGCGACTGAACTCAAGGGCTCACCGAAAACTGGGATCCGCAGCTGGGTGCTATTCATGCGCTGTGCGTCTATGGCACGCTGCAGACCTGCATCCAAGAGGGTGTCTGCGTTGCGCTCTCCGCTAAGGCGTTCATCGACCAGATAGAGGACCACCTGTGGGACGACCTCCTTGGCAGCAAGGATGCCATCGAGGATTGCCTTGGCGCTGCGACCGCCGGGTAGGGCGATGTGAATCTCTTTCTTCTGCTGTGAGCCGAGAGCCAGAAGATCTTCGGTAACCATGGCGCTAAACGCCGCCAGCGTTGCAACTTTGAGGGTCTTCATGGCTAAAGTATACTAAAAGTCTGAACAGTCGCCTACTGTAGCGCTGCCTGCAGGCGCTCTTGGGCGATGGAGAGCATCAGCTTGATCCGATTCTCCTGGTTCACCCGTGGGGCGGATGGGTCGTAGTCGATGGCGACGATATTGGCCTCAGGGGCACGCTCGGTGACCGCCCGGATCATCCCTTTTGCACAGATATGGTTGGGCAAACACCCGAAGGGCTGGGTGCAGACGATGTTCGGATACCCTGAGTGGATTAAGTCGAGCATTTCAGCGGTAAGCAGCCAGCCCTCTCCCATCTTCACCCCATAGTCGATCAACCCATCGTTGAGCTTCTTCATTTCCGGGTAGGCTAAGGGGACGGTAAACCCTGCTTCCAGCATCGCTTTGCGAGCGACTCGCTCGATCCGCAAGAGATAGGAGAGCAATAGCTGCGTTCCGATAGCGGAGAAGAACCTTCCTCCGTAGTACGCTTGGTCAGTTCTCCCATTATCGATGCCGTAGTAGAGGAAGCCCATCACCGAAGGGACGAGCACCTCACACCCCTCTGCCTCCAGGAAGGCCTGAAGGTCGTTGTTGCCCAAGGGGGCGTACTTCATATAGATCTCACCGACGATCCCGACCTTCACCTTGGGGGTCTTCTTCACTTCGATGGCGGCAAAATCACTGCAGATCGCCTGAAAGTTGCGCTTCATCGCTCGACCAAAGTATCCGCGGTTCTCTGCAAACCGTCTGCCCAAGGTCTCGCTCCACGCCTCCACTAGGGCATCCGCTGCTCCTTTTTCTACCTCATAGGGGCGCACTTGGTTGGCTAAGGCCATCAGGGTATCGGCGTAGAGGAAGGAGGAGTACGCCTGCAAGAGCATCGTCGGCGTCAGGCGAAAACCTGGGCTCTTCTCCATCCCCTTGAGGTTGAGGCTGATGATGGGGATATGCTCCCATCCTAAGTTTTGTAAGGCCTTTTCAAGGAGGAAGAAGTAGTTACTCGCTCGGCAGCCCCCTCCGGTCTGGCTGATGACCAAGGCGACCTTGTTGGGGTCGTAGCCGCCGTGTTTCACCGCATCGATGAGCTGGCCGATGACCAGCTGTGCAGGGTAGCAGATATCGTTGTGGACGTACCGCAGCCCCTCACGGATCACATTCTCTCCGGTATTATCCAAGATCGCCACTGTATAGCCGTGGTTGGTAAAGACGTGCTTGGTGATATTAAAATGGGGTTGGACCATCGAGGGAATCAGCAGGGTATAGTCACGCTTCATCTCTTTGGTAAAGGGGGCACTCACAGCTCTCTCTCCTGTTCTATGGCGCTGAGGAGGCTGCGGATTCGGATCTTCACCGCCCCGAGGTTGGCGATCTCATCGATCTTGATCTGGGTGTAGATCTTCCCCTTTGCATGGAGAATATCACGCACCTCATCGCTGGTAACCGCATCAAGGCCACAGCCGAAGCTGATCAGCTGCACCAGGTGTACATCATCCTCTTCGCTCACCCAGCGGGCTGCATCGTACATCCTGGCGTGGTAGGTCCACTGGTTCAACACTGTCCGCTCCTCCTTTTTCACCAGGTGGGCCACTGCATCCTCGGTGATCACAGCAGCCTCACACTGCAAGAGCAGGGTGTCGATGCCATGGTTCACCTCGTTATCGACATGGTAGGGTCTGCCAGCAAGAAGGATGATCGGCCACCTCTGCGCTCTCGCTTCGGCGATGATCAGCTTCCCCTGTGCCCGCACTGCCGCCTGATACTCCTCAAGGGCCTTCCAGCTCTGGCGAGCTGCCCAGCGGACCTTTGCTAGCGGAATGCGGTAGTGTTTGCGGAGGATCCTCCACAACCGTTTGACCAAAAACCGCTTATTGCCCAAGGAAAGGTAGTCGCTGATGAAGGTGAGCGACCCATCGCCCAAGGCTGCGATATTGTGTTTGAGGACCTCCGGGTAGTAGGCGACCACCGGACAATTGAAGTGGTTGTCCCCCTTGCGCTCATCGATATTATAGGTCGCACAGGGATAGAAGATCGTCGGTACCGCTTGCTCCAGGAGGTAGTCGATATGCCCGTGCATCAGCTTCGCCGGGTAGCAGACCGTATCGCTGGGAATCGTCGATTGACCTGCGAGGTAGAGGTCCCAATCCGAAGGAGGGGAGGTGATGACTTCAAAGCCAAGCTTGGTGAAGAAGGTATGCCAGAAGGGCAGCTGCTCATAGAAGCTCAGCTGCATCGGAAGGCCGATCTTCCCTCGTCTGCCTGGCTGTGGTTTGAAGGAGGCGAGGTACTGCTGTTTGAAGGCATAGAGGTTCAACCGCTCTGGCTCTTTGATGAAGGCTGAGGGATCTACGATGCGATCACACTGGTTTCCACTGATGAACTTGCGCTCCTCACTGAAGGTATTGATCGTCAAAAGGCAGTGGTTGGTACACCCCTTACAGCGGAGGGTGCGGCTCTTATAGGTGAAGGAGGAGAGGCGCTTCTTATCCAGGAGGGTGGTCGCCTTCGGAGCGCGTTGGTGCTCCTCTTTGGCGTGCAGTGCACAGCCATAGGCGCCCATCAGCCCAGCTTCTTGGGGGCGCACGACCTCCTTGCCGAGCTCCACCTCAAAGGCTCGTAGTACCGCATCGTTGAGGAAGGTGCCCCCTTGGACTACGATCTTCTCTCCTAGACTGGAGGGGTCGACGGTCCGCACCACCTTATAGAGGGCGTTCTTGACGACGCTGATCGCCAATCCTGCAAAGATATCCTCGATAGTCGCTCCATCCTTCTGCGCTTGCTTCACCGAGCTGTTCATAAAGACCGTACAGCGGCTGCCTAGATCGACGGGGTTTTGGGAGCGCAGCGCAAGAGTCGCTGCTTCCTCCACGCTATAGCCTAAGGCGTTGCTGAAGGTCTGCAAAAAGGATCCGCAGCCAGAGGAACACGCCTCGTTGAGGAAGATATCTTCGACGACCCCATTGGCGATCTGGAAGCACTTGATATCCTGACCCCCGATATCGATGATGAAATCCACCCCGGGGAGGAAGGCGTTGGCGCTCTTGTAGTGGGCGATCGTCTCCACGATCGAGTACTCAAAGTCAAAGGCGTGCTTGATCAAGAGCTCCCCGTAGCCAGTGGAGCACGCCTTGGTGATCTGTAGGTGGGGGAACTTGCGGTAGATCGAGCCGATAACCTCATGTACAATCTGCACTGCGTTGCCATTGTTCAGCTGATAGTCGCTATAGAGCAGCTCCCCTTCGCTGCCGATCAAGGCAGCTTTTACTGTGGTCGAGCCTGCATCGACGCCGAGGAAGACCTCCTGTTGGTAGGTGTGTGGATCGGCGGTTGGAAGGCGCTCACTCTCATGGCGAGTGGCAAACTCTGCATACGCCCCTTCATCCACAAAGAGCGGGGCGATGGCGGTAAAAGCCTTGGCGATGGTGAGCTCTTGAAGCTGTTTTAGCAGCGCTGCTAAGCAGTGCGTTTCTTTTGCTGGCGCGAGGGCTGCCCCGAGGGCGACATAGAAGAGGGAGTGCTCTGGGCAGGTCCCTTGTAAGCCGAGGACCTCATCGAAGACAGAGCGGAGGGCGCCGATGAAGGTCAGCGGACCGCCTAGGTAGACCACCTGCCCTTCGATCGGCCTGCCTTGGGCGAGCCCTGCTACGGTCTGGTTGGCAACTGAGTGGAGGATTGAGAGGGCGATATCGCTCTTGGCAGCCCCTTGGTTGAGCAGCGGCTGTACATCGCTTTTAGCAAAAACGCCACAGCGGCTTGCGATGCTATAGCGTTGGGTGGCGTTCTGGGCGAGGGTGTTGATCGTCTTGGTCTCTACATTCATCAAGCT
>DASRNL010000233.1:0-7491 GCA_035647415.1 Sphaerochaeta sp.
TCAAAGCGGGTCTCAGGTCTCCATGTCACTGAAGGGGCGAAGCCGTTGTGAGGGTTCTGTAGCGTTGCAACCGAGTCGAAGACCGCTAACATTTGCTCAGCGTAGGGCAGCCAATCGGTCACCGCATAGATGTACCCACCAGGGCGCAGCTTATCGGCGAGCAGCTGGGCAAAGGATGTTTGGATGAGCCGGCGTTTATGGTGGCGCTTCTTTGGCCAGGGGTCTGGGAAGAAGATGTGAAAGCCTGCCACCTGAGCGTCGCCGATCATATCCTCGAGCACCGCTACTGCATCGAAGCGCATCAGGCGGATATTGGTCAGCTCCGCCTCCCCTACGCACTTGATTAGCTTGGCAAAGCCGGTGATGAAGACCTCTAAGGCGAGGTAGTTATACTGATCACGCTCTTGGGCGATTTGAAAGGTGGCAGTACCCATCCCAAAGCCGATCTCCACGATCACTGGCTTATCGTTGCCAAAGAGTACCCCTAGGTCGATAGGGTTCGCTTGGTAGGGCACGCCATAGCGCCCATAGTAGCGTTTGACCGCCTCGATCTGGCTCTTCTTCATCTGGGTGCTCCGCAGCACAAAGCTTTTGACCCGACTTTGGTCTTTCCGATCGACGGTCCGCAGCTCCGGGATATCAGCAAAAATCTGCTCCTGACTCTCTCTCATCATCCCTCCTATAGCAGCCGCTGCAGCTTCTCCATCAAGAAGAGCGCCTTATCCTTCAGCGACACCGCTCCTACGCGCATGTACATGATATTCATTCGCCTGGGATCCAGCCAGATCGACTTGCCGCTTAAGGCGATCAAGTTGAGCACCTTCTCAATATTCAAGTCAGCGACTTTCCCAAACTCGATCTCTACCACCTGCTTGCGCTCGGTGAGACGGATGATCGAAAGCTTCTGACAGATCACCTTGATCTCGGCGATATAGAGGAGGTTCGCCACCTCCGGCGGTGGCGTCCCGTAGCGGTCGCTGAGCTCGCTGGTCAGCTGATGGAGCGCCTCATCGCTCTCGATCGAGGCGATCTTACGGTAGATCTCAAACTTCACCGAGGTCGCCTTGATGTAAGAGTCGGGGATGAAGCCGGTGTACTCCAGCTCTAAGAAGACCTCCCGGTCCTTCTCTGCTAAGCCCCCCTCCTCCAACGCCTTGATCGTCTCATCGAGGATCCTGATATACATATCCAAGCCAACCGAAGCAAGGTGACCACTCTGTTCACGCCCCAGCAGATTTCCCGCTCCACGGATCTCCATATCCTTGAGGGCGATCTTGAAGCCTGAGCCCAAGCTGGTGTGTTCGCTGAGGATCTTCAGCCGCTTGATCGCCACCTCGCTGAGGGCTGACTGGGGGGGATAGAGCAGGTAGGCGAACGCTTGACGGCTGCTGCGCCCCACCCGTCCACGCAGCTGATAGAGCTGGCCGAGCCCATACTGGTCCGCTCGGTCGATGATGATCGTGTTCACGTTGGGGATATCAATCCCGTTCTCGATGATCGTGGTGGAGACGAGCACCTGGATCCCTTCGTGGATGAAGCGACGCATTCGGTCCTCCAAGGTCACCGGGCTCATCTGCCCGTGGGCGCTCTCGATGATCACCTCAGGCAGAAGGCGCTCCAGCTGCCTGACCACCCGCTCTAAGGTCTCCACCCTATTGTGCAGGTAGAAGACCTGTCCGCCGCGGGCGACCTCCGCGCGGATCGCCTCGACCACGATCTGCTCATCCCACTCACCGATAACCGTCTCGATGGCACGCCTGGCCACCGGAGCGGTGGTGAGCAAGCTCATATCGCGGATCTTCAAGAGCGACATATAGAGGGTACGGGGGATCGGGGTAGCGCTGAGTGAGAGGCTGTCGATCGAAGCGCGCATGCTCTTGATCCGCTCCTTATCCTTGACCCCAAAGCGCTGCTCCTCATCGATGATCAGAAGCCCAAGGTCACGGAAGATGATATCCTTCTGTAGGATCCGATGGGTGCCAAAGAGCACATCGACTCGGCCCTCGGCGACTCCGAGGAGGGTCTCGCGTTGCTGCTTCAGCGGCACGATACGGCTGAGCAGGCCGCTGGTTATGGGAAAGGAGCCGATCCGTTCGATGAAGGTCCGATAGTGCTGCTCTGCTAAAATCGTAGTGGGGGCGAGGAAGGCAACCTGCTTGCCGTCGTTGACCGCCTTGAAGGCAGCACGGAAGGCGATCTCAGTCTTTCCATACCCCACATCGCCGCAGATGAGCCTATCCATCACCTCCGGCTGCTCCATATCCCGCTTGATCTCTTCGATTACTTCAATTTGGTCGGCTGTCTCCTCAAAGGGGAAGGAGGCTTCGAACTGGACCTGCCAATCTGAGTCGGGGGAAAAGGCGAAGCCGACGCTCTGTTTGCGCTTGGCGTAGAGGTCGATCAGGTGGCGAGCGAGCTTCTCGGCGTTCTGGCGAGCTCGCTCCTTCTTGCGCTCCCACCCCTTGCCACCGAGGCTATCCTTTGCCACCTTCGCCCCATCGCTGCCCACATAGCGCTGCACCAAGTTCGCCTGTTCGATCGGCACATAGAGGTTCTCCTTGTTGGCGTAGGCGATCTTGATATAGTCACGCTCCCGTCCGAAGGAGGAGACCCGATCGATCTTGAGGAACTCCCCCACTCCATAGTTGACGTGCACGACATAGTCGCCCTCTTTGAGGTCGACAAAGGAGTCCAAGGGGGAACTTTTGGTGTGCTGCAGGGTTTTAATCACCTGTCTTCTGCGTCCAAAGATCTCCTCTTCAGCGATCGCAATCACCCGCTTCTCAGGCAGCGCAAAGCCTGAGCTGAGGTTGGTATCCTCCCACTGGATGAAGGGGAAGGCTCCGAGGACCTGTGCAAGGCGGTTCTTCTGCAGGGGGTTATCGCAGAAGATATGCACCTGCCACCCTTGGTCATGCAGCTGGGTCAGCTCCTCTTTTAGGAGAGTGAAGTTCCCAAAGTAAGAGCGGGGCCCCTCCACATCAAAGTGATAGGCATCGCTGGCTTGGCCGCTGATATCCATCACCGTGATCGAACGCTGACTCTGGGCGAATGCTGGGTAGTCTAAGAGCAGGGTGTCAGGCTTCGGAGCTTGGCTGTCAGCATGGTAGGCAGTGCGATAGAGCGAGCGCGCTTCGCTGAGCAAGCTCTTATAGCTGGTTGTAAGGCGCTGATCCCCCACCCACATGAAGATGTCATCCGCCTGCACATACCCTTCGATTGAAGTGCTCTGTTTCTCTAAAGAAGCGTCAAAGAGGCTGAGGCGTAACGAGGAGTGGGAGGAGCGGGTCTTCTGCGTCTGAGGATTGTAGCCGCTGATACGGTCGATCGTCTCCCAGTCCGCATAGAGGCGGTAGGGGTGTTCACTTTCGTAGGGAAAGATATCGACCACTTCTCCGCGGACGGTATACTCGCCGGGGACCTGGGTCGAGGGGGTGTAGATATAGCCACTTTGGGACAGCCGATCGGAGAGGGCGATCGGATCAAAGCGATCGCCGAGTTTTATCATCAAGGTCGCCACTGCTACTGCGCTGCGGCTGAAAACTGGGGAGACGAACGGCCTGAGGTGAGTGACGATGATCCCCTCTTTGAGGCTGGCGATTTCACTGAGGCGGTCCAGCTGCTCGTAGGCGACCTCGTCGGCCTCCCACTGCGAGTAGAGCTGTCTGCCGGTGGAGGGCAGATAGATGACCTTGGTACCCAGGTTCCCTCCCCGATAGTCCTCAAGCAGCTGCACCGCGCTATCTTCGGTGGGGCAGACCAGCCAGAGTCTGCCACCGCTTTTGGCGCGAATCGCTAAGGCAAAGCGGGAAAGTGGATAGCCATCGAGCCCTTCGATGGCAAGCGAACGGCTTCCGCTTCCCCACGCCTTGTAGGCCTTGCTGCTTTTATTATACGATTGGACGAGGGTTGAGATGGGTGTTTGCATAAACGCCCAAACCCTACCACGAGCAAGAAGGTTATGCAAGAGAATGAGTGAGTATCTAACAGTTGATTTTTTGGATGGATTGGCGGCACATCTGCGCAGCTTGGGCAGATGGGCCAAAGAGAAACAGCAAGCGATTCAGCGCTCCTATAAGGCGGATGGATCGGTAATAACCGAGGTAGATTTGGCGATCAGCAACCAGCTTATCGAGTACCTCGACACCCACGCTCCTTGGGCGAATATCGTAAGCGAAGAGAACGAAACTCCCTTCGACCCTGACGCACCTTGGACCTTTGTGATCGACCCTATCGATGGCACCGATATCTACTCCCAAGGGATGCCCTCCTGGGCGGTCGCCCTGGGGATCCTCGATGCAGAGCGCCAGCCGGTGGGAGCTTTGATTAGCAGCCCACGGATGGGGCTGGGCGTAGAGGAGCTCTTTGTGCGCCTCGATCCTGGGAAAGAGCTCTTGATCAACGATGCCCCCTTTGCCATGCAGGGAGAGAAGGATGTCCCTTTGCAGGTGACCATCGGATCGGCAGCGCAGCAGTCCTTTGACTTCTCTCGCTATGAGGGCAGGCTCAGAACCTTCGGTTCGGCGATCCTCCACCTCCTTGGGCCAATCATCTACCCCTATGTGCAGGGGACCGTCGTGGCACCCTGTCACGCCTGGGATATAGCTGCCTCCCATGCGGTGATGCGTCATGTCGGAATGGACCTGGTCTACTGTGAGGGGATTCCGTTTGTCTATGATGATCGGATGCTCATCGAGCGCGAGAGCTTCTACCCTGCCCTCTATGGCGGTACACCTGCCTGTATTACCGCTCTTTGTGAGCGTATTCCCCTGAAGCAGGAAGATCGCTGATCTGTTTGCTCTCAACCCAGTGGCGCGCTAGGTAGATACACGGAGTATCTGCCAGCGCCACGAGCGCCTTCAAGAGGTAGGTGGAGAGGACAATCTGTAGCAGGGTCGCCGGTGCATAGCGCCCCCAGAAGGCGATCAACACAAAGATGATCGTATCAAAGAGCTGGCTGACTACCGTCGAAAGGGTGTTTCTCAGCCAGAGCATCCCCCTGCTTGGCTGCAACCTGCGCAACAGATCATATGCCCATACATCGTGGACATTGCTCACCAGAAATGCTGCAAGGCTCGCTAGGGCGATCCGCGGCATCAAGGAGAAGATCGCCACCAAGTTCGCTTGGCTCTGATCGCTCGCTGCAGGGCTATAGAGCAGCGAGAGCTGCATCATAGCAGTCATCGCCAAGAGGCTAAAAAAGCCGATACCGACGGCCCTCATCGATTCGCGCTTGCCGTAGAACTCACTGAGCATATCGGTTGCAAGAAAGCTGGTAGCATAGATGATATTGCCTAAGGTCGCTTCGATCCCTAACAGCTGTACATTCTTGGTCACTTGGATATTGGCTACAATCACACTGATCGGAACCCAGATAAAGAGCCCTAAGCGTCCCCAGAGTCGAAACGCCAGCAGAATCAATGAAAAGGTGAAGAGCAAACTCCCTATCCACAGCAGCTCATTCATATACAACCCTCCGAACCGTCGCCTCTGCAAGGCCAAAGTGTGCTTGTACTGCCCTCAGTGCTTCGGTGCGCACCGAAGCGACAATCTGCCCCTCTTTGCGAGCAAGGGCGGCAGCAAAGGCAGGTAAAAAACCTGAACCAGCGAGTTCGAGCTTACCGATCTCATCGAAGAGCAGCAACGCTGCACTCGGTAAAGCAGCGAGCATCTGCTCGTTTGCCCAGCGATAGGCCTCTGTGTCGATCCAGTAGCGGCCAAAAACCTGCTCTCCAATCGCCCGCTCTGCGCTCAAGGCGAGGCGCTGCTCTCCGGTCACCAGGTCATAGAGGGTATACTCGCTTTTGGCGGTATTGCTCAGCGAGAGCATGCCAGCGACCTTGAGACTTCGCCACGGATCGGTCTTCAGCGCATGTTGGAGGTAGGTTGTCTTTCCCGTATTTTTCGCTGCACAGATCAGCAGCACCCTAGACTTCATTGTTGAAGAGGCCTTGTAACACATCGAAGGCTCGCATCGAGTCCTCCCGTTTGATCACAAAGGTCAGTTCATTCATCGTGGAGACGATCTCAATGACATTGATCTGCTCCCATGCGAGCCTTCGTACCGCCTCATACACCACCCCTGGGGTTTGCAGAAACTCACCGGTGAAGACCAAGGTCAGGGCGACCAGATCATCCATCTCGTTGAGAATCTCTTCATCCTTGGCGAGCTCGTTCACCACTTCACGGTACTTTTCACTGACTGCGATGCTCACCTCATGGCTGCCGAGGGTGATATTGAGAAAATCTCCCTTATCCACCGAAACAGTGTTGTAGAGGGTTGCGAGTTTGCTGATAAAGCTATCACGACGTACGAGGTTCAAGTCGAAGATATTGGTCTTCATCACAATGCCATAATCTACACTAGTGGTCCTGCGCTGTTCATTGGAGCGCCTCAGTTCTTCTGCATAGCGGCGCAGTGCCATCACAATCGCACTGGACTTCACCTCTTTGGTGTAGAGCCGTTCAACTTCACTATGAATCGAGGCAGCGTAGTTGCTATAGGAGAGGATACCGTTGATGAGCATCTCATGGATAAATGGTGATTTGTCTACAATTCGCTTTACGCAACTACTCACTGTTTCTGCCATACTTGCCTCCAGTGTTGTTATTATAACCACAATGACATAATTTGGACAACAAAAATATAGACAATTGTTCAAACTGAGACAGTATGAACGCCCACGCTTCTTTTTATACTTCGTATCAGAAGGCACTCAAAAGTACGCTCTGGCTCCCATTATGTGCTCGAAAGTTCCTACTAACTGTATGCAAAAACACGAGCTAGGCGAATATCGGAAATTCGGAGCACTCTCAAGGTAATCTGCATCCAAGCACCGAGACATTTGTCCTATCTACGTATGCCTCCCTTCTGCTGCTAGACACTTGTCGGACAAGAGAAGGACTATTGTCATACTTTTTACAAAATTCTCAGGATTCCTCTTTTTTGTGCATTTTTCGGATACAAGAAGAAAAAAATTATCCGCCCTGGGCACTCTGCTACGAGGCGCAAATCTTTCCCTCTGAATTTCTCTTACAACAAAAGCACCAGAGCGGGTAAACTCACCCTGTTGCACTCCCTTGTTTTCGCTATAGTATCCCGAAGGTCTCAGCAGAGGAAGCAGGGGGAATTACTGCATTTAAAGCGCCTGTTCGCTGTTTTTGTTCTGTATTGTCCCTGCTATTTTTCGCTGTTCTTTTGCTTAACCTCCACTGGATATAGCTAAAGATCGGGCACAATGAAATAAAAATATATATGACAACTATGGTACAATACGGGTGCCCATTCTGGCAGAAAACACATAGGTAAGATTGCAAAAATCAGAGAACACAATAAAAGCATTCGATAAAATATTCAAATATTTTTCTTGACACAGGGGTAAAACCGCTCAATACTACTTTGTAGGACAAACTGAAAATTACAAAGGAGAACATGATGAAAAGATTGATTGTTACGCTATTGGTGATCGGCCTTGCCTTCACCCTCTTCGG
>DASRNL010000234.1:0-6868 GCA_035647415.1 Sphaerochaeta sp.
GCGTACCAGGTCGGCACCTATGTGCCCCAGAGTCCTGAGAGCACTCTGCAGCAGCAGGTCAAACAGTGGCTCAACCAAGCCCTCTACGTAGTAAAGAAAGAGAGCCTTGCGCTGATCGAGCTCTTCATCCCCCGCGCTCAGCTTAAGGTTGCAGCCCCCTTCCTCTACTGAGGGAGCCTGCAAAGCAAAAAAAGCCCCCCGAAGCTCAAAGCTTTAGGGGGTCTTTTCTCAGCAGTGTGTATGCTTACTTGGAAATCAACATCGTCTTGGGATCGAGGGTGACGCCCATCGGCTTCTCCATCATCTGTCCCTGTGCCTTCACAGCGGTCATAACCACCTTATCCAGCTCCTCGTTGTAGACCAAGCCGATCAACACGTCGATCAGCTCCACATACTTGAGCATCGTGTTGGGTACACCATACTTGTCGTAGGTCACATCACGGCGAACCGGAGAGACGCTGAACCAGACCTCCAGGTCCATCTCCTGGGCGAAGGCTTTGATCTTCCGCACATCATCCTCGGTGGCGACTGTCAGCTTATAACCGTCAAAGAGGATAGCATCTGCTTTGAAGGAGCCGTGTTTGATCAGGGTCTCCAAGCTGGAGAGGACCTTATCGATGGTGACATTCTCCTGGCTGAAGTTCATCACCACACGGTTGGAGAGAATATTGTTATAGACAGTAGCAGCATCGTCGAGGGTACGGCCTGCCGATACTTCTCTGAAAACTTCCTTATACCAGTTGATCACGTGCTCTACGTTCCCGCTGAAGGAGACATGAATAACGTGCTCATTATGCAACAGTTTATCCGTCGCTAAGTGCACTAAACATGCGGTCTTCCCTACCCCATGTCGGGATACTAGGACACCAAGGTTCCCACGACCAAGGCCTCCACCGAGCGACTCATCGAAGACGCGCAGCGGGCTCAACTCATTCAGTTCTTGTAATTGCATTCAGCCACCTCCATCTAGTATTTGCTATCTCTAGTATACTATGAAACTCTGTATTTTGGTACAGCAATACGCTGTAAAAAAGACCCCCTGCAGGTTCTTCCTGCTGGGGGGCCTTCGATTACGGATTATTGCCCCTGCTTGCGCTTCTCTTGGTACGCCTTCTTCAGCTCTTCGGCGACGCTCATCGGAACACGGCCATACTTGCCGATCTCCATGGTGAACTCACCCTTGCCCTGGGTTAAGGAGCGCAGGACGGTCGAATAGCCGAACATCTCGCTCAAGGGGACTTCAGCGACAACGGTGCTGGAGACATTGTCCTCGGTGGAGCTGATAATCATGCCGCGGCGCTGGTTGATCGAAGCGAAGACGTTCCCTTGGAACTCTGTCGGTGCTTCCACCTCGACGCGCATAATCGGCTCAAGGATCACCGGCTTGGCCTTCTCAAAGGATTCACGGAAGGCGAAGAGCGCTGCCGTCTGGAAGGCCATATCCGAGGAGTCAACGGCGTGCCAAGCACCATCGTTGATCACCGCACGGACCCCGATGACGGGAAAGCCGAGCTGACTGCCCTTCTCAATGGCGATCTTAAAGCCCTTATCACAGGCAGGGATGAACTCGCTGGGGATCGTCCCTCCGCGGATCTCATCGACAAACTCGTAGTCCTTCGGCTCATCGGCATCCCCGGTGTCCACCAGCGGTTCGATATAGCCGGCAACCCGAGCGTACTGACCCGATCCACCGGTCTGTCGGCGGTGGGTGTAGTTGAAGTCAGCGCGCTGGGTGATCGCCTCACGATAGGCTACCTCAGGCTGACCGATCTGTACTTCTGCCTTATACTCACGCTTCATCCGTTCAACATAGACCTCAAGGTGCAGTTCGCCCATCCCCTGGATGATCGTCTGATTGCTCTCAGGGTCGACGTAGGTGCGGAAGGTCGGGTCCTCTTTGGTGAAGCGGTTGAGTGCCTTAGCCATATTGTCGCTGGCCTTCTTATCCACTGGGTTGACCGCTAGCGAGATAACTGGGTTGGGGACGTACATCGAGGAGAGGGAGTAGTTTAAGCTCGGATGACAGAAGGTGTCACCGCTGGCACAGTCGATACCAAAGAGGGCGGCGATCTCGCCGCTTCCCGCCTCGGTGAGGTCCTCCATCGTCGATGCGTGCATGCGAATCAGTCGACCGACGCGGAACTTTTTGCGCGATCGGGTGTTGTACAGCTCATCACCTTTGCGGATCTTCCCTTGGTAGACGCGGATATAGGTAAGCTGTCCATACTGGCCATCCTCTAGCTTAAAGGCTAGCGCGACCGTAGGCAGATCGTCGTCGGAGTGGAGGATCACCTCCTCCTCATCGTTATCAAGGTCGAGTGCTTTGTTCTCAACATCGGTGGGATCAGGTAGGTAGGCAACCACTGCATCTAGGAGGGGTTGGATTCCGGTGTTCTTATATGCTGAACCCATGTACACAGGGCAGAGCTGCAAGGAGATAGTCGCCTCGCGGATCGCCTTCTGTAGCAGCTCTTCGGTGACGTTCTCCTCTAAGATCGCCTCCAACAGCTCATCGCTACAGAGCGAGACTCCGTCGAGCAGCTCTTCACGGCGAGCTTCTGCCTCTGCGAGCAGTTCAGCGGGGATCTCTTCTTCGCGCACTTGGTCGCCGGAGGGACCACCGTCGAAGTAGAGGGCTTTCATGCTCACCAGATCCACCACCCCTTCGAGCCGATCCTCTAAGCCGATGGGAATCTGCATCAAGACTGCGTTGAGGCCCAGCTTCTCGATGAGCTGGTCCTTCACGCGGGAGGGGTTAGCTCCGGTTCGGTCACATTTGTTGATAAAGGCGATACGAGGGACGTGATAGCGCTTCATCTGTCGGTCGACGGTCAAAGACTGACTCTGCACCCCTCCGACTGAACAGAGCACCAGCACCGCCCCGTCGAGGACGCGCAGTGAGCGCTCAACTTCAATGGTAAAGTCAACGTGTCCCGGTGTATCGATTACGTTAATTTCATGATCCTTCCAGACCACGTTGGTCGCTGCGCTGGCGATGGTAATTCCGCGTTCGCGCTCCAGCTCCATATGGTCCATGGTGGCACCGACGCCATCTTTTCCGCGTACTTCGTGGACTTCGTGGATCTTATTACAGTAGTAGAGGATCCGCTCCGAGAGTGTCGTCTTCCCCGAGTCGATATGGGCAGAGATGCCGATATTCCTCAATTTGTGCACATTAGCCATGCTATATACCCTCTATGTTTATCTAGAATAATACTCTGTTGTATATGAAAACCTCGCTACCGCTGCAAGGGGTCAAAAACGCTCTTTGTTGTGAGTACGTAATAGATTAGTACCCAAAAAAATAGGAAGACTAGCAGCCAGTCCAACCACCTTTGGGATAGTAGTATATCCTGCACCTTTGTTCAACCCCTTTTCTTCGGCAATCCTATTGCGAGAAGTGACTTGTATGCTACAATAGCTCTGAGGTGCCTCATGGAAACAATTTTCACCAAGATTCGCGATGGTCAGCTACCCAGTGCTCGTCTCTACGAGGATGAACACTGTTTTGTCATCCTGGATATCAACCCGGTTAACCAGGGTCACGCGCTGGTTATCAGCAACGCCGTCTACCCGACGCTTGCCGATACTCCTGCTGAAATCTTCGCCCATATGATGGGTGTGGTGCAGCAGGTCGATGCCAAACTGCACGCCGCTCTCGGCTGTGATGCGACCAATATTGTGATAAACAATGGCAAAGCGAGCGGACAGGAGATCCCCCACCTGCATATCCACGTCATCCCCCGTTACCTCGATGACACCAAAGAATTCCGCCTCAGCACCGGGGTATACACCCCTAGAGAACTTGCGGATCTTCAAGAACAACTGCGCCTGCAGTAAGCAGCAGAGAGCATAAGGAATGCATATGAGAAACCGTGTGATAATCATCGTAGTAGCAGTGATCGGAGTGCTCGCTAGCTGCCAAACCTATACCACCAAGAGCGCCTTAGGGCACATCGCTGTCCCCACAGCCGACTCCGATCGTATCCAGACCAAGTACTCAACGATCGTCGAAGAGAAGGAAGCTGAGTTAGAAGGCCAGCGAGAACTCAGCGCCCAGGAGCAGGTGGTACTCCTCTCTGAGGAGATCACCAACCTAGAAGCAGCAATCGCCTCCTATAGGAGTGTCCCCACCCTCGCAGACCTCTCTACTGAGATTGCTGAGGAGGGAGAACGCCTGGTCTCCTTCTTGACCGAGCTCACCGAGCTTTTCGAAACTCAAGGGGTTACCCTCACCAAAACGCAGGCGATTGTCGATGCGATACAGAGCGATACAATTGAAGAGTTCTTCAGTGCTTCCGACACGCTGATCGCTGAAGCCGTTGAAGAGATAGCCGCCTTGCGTTCGTTCATCGAGACCGTGGAGCTCGAGTGGATCCCCCAGCTTGAGGCACAGATCGCTCTGCAGCAGCAGGAAATCCTTGCCCTAGAGGAGGCGCTAGCAGCCTCCGACGCCTCCATTGCCGCCCTGCTTGCAAGCGACGACCAGGAGAGAGCAAACGCCGAGGAGCAGATCGCTCGACTCACCCGAGAGCTGGAAGGCAGAGCCACCGATGATGATGTCACCTACTGGTTTGACCAGATCGCCTCCTTGGAGGAGGAGCTGCGGGTAGCGCGTATGCAGATCGAAGAGGCTACCGATGAAATCACCCTGCTTCAGGAGCTGAGTGACGCCTATCAAAACACCGAAATCCCCGCCTTAGAGGCACAGATCCTTGCCCTCACCGCTGAGCTCGCTGAATCGACGAGCACCATCGAAGCGCTTACTGAAGGCCAAGCACATTTTCGTGCTGAGCTTGCAGAGCGGGCGAGCGATGAGGATGTCTCTCGCTGGCATACCCAGATCACCTCCTTAGAGGAAGATCTGAGGATAGCCCTCACAGAAGCCGAAGAAACTTCCGATGAAATCACCGCACTGCAAACGCTGATCGACGCCTACCAGGACACCGAAATCCCCGCCTTAGAGACTCAGATCCTTGGCCTTACTGCGGAGCTCGCTGAATCGACGAGCACCATCGAAACACTTGTTCAAGACCAGGAGCGTTCGCGTGCTGAGTATGAAGAGCATATCTCCCTGCTTTTAGCTGAGCTGGCAGAGCGAGCGAGCGATGAGGATGTTACTCGTTGGTATACTCAGATCACCACCTTGGAGACCTCCCTTGCAGGTGCTCTAGCTGAGGTCGCAGACGCTGATAGGAAGATCGCTACCCTCACCGCAACTATCGAAGGGCTCAAAACGGAGAAGCTATCTTTGGTAACAGAGAACGACCGCCTCGCTGGTGAACTTGCTGAGGTGAACGCTACTTTGGTAGCTGAACAGACACTCCTAGGCCAATACCGCGCTGAGCGACAGGCCGAAGAGCAGCTGCGCAAAGCGCTCGAGAAAGCTGAACAGGATCGCCTAGAGCGTGAACAATTCCTTGCCAGCCAAATCCCTACCCTCGACAAGCTGAAGGTCCCCCACCGCTATAGTGTGGTTGCTGAGCAGCAAACGCTTGAGAAGGGAGCGGTCCTGAGAACGCTCTTCTTACCCTTAGGGGATGTGGTGTGGCAGAACAGTGCTACCGCCGCACAGGTAGTACACTCGATCAGCGATCTCTCCTACCCGATTCTCTTTGTCACCGGTGCGATGGAGAACGTAGTGGCGACCGTCAGAGCGCTGCAGCGCAATGCTGTCCTCTTGGAAGGCGGGGCAATCATCACCAACTTTGCCGTAGAAGAGAGCAGTGCCCACAGCATCCGCATCACCATCAACGAGGAGCAGAGCCTCAGGCTCTCATTGGCAAACCTCGTCGAACGCGAGGTCTTTGCTGCCTTCTTTGATGCAGAGGCAGATTGGCAGGGTGTACAAAAGGCGGTAACCCCCGAGCGTGAAGAGGCGTTGCTTACCATCGCCCAAGCAGGCTCGTTGATCGATCCGACCCTCGTAGCTGCGAGCTTGTACGAGCCTTCACACCAAGACTGGAGTGTCTTCAGCCCGATCGCCTATCGGCAGACCGACTACCTCTGGCCGCTGGTTGCTGCGATGGAGGAGGAGGGGTTCTACGACACCTACCGTATCACCCACTTCGCCGCTGAGACCGATAGCGGGAACACCTACTATAGTGACGGATTGGCTGAACGGTTTGACTTTATCTTCGCCCGAAAGGTGCTGCCTCTGGAGACAGCAGTGCTGCCCATCGGCGCCCTTTCAGCAGCCGATGAGGCACGCTGGGCGATACTGGCTTCCTTCTTAATCCCCTAGTCGAGGAGCTCTCCTTCCCCTTCTATGGTCTGCTGCGATACCGATGGCGGACCATCTTTTCGTCTCCAGTTTCCGAGGATGATTATCGAAATACCGGCAAGGAGGATGAGGATTCCCACGAGCTTCATCAAAATCGTGCCAATCTCTTCGGGGAAGATGAAGAAGAGCAGCGAGGCAAGCAAGCTGAGCAGCGCATCGACAAAGAGGGAACGATAGAAGACCCCACGGCGCAAGATCGAAAGAAGGTTTATCAAGGAGACCAGCGCCTGGAAAGCTAAGATCGTCGCCAAGAGATAGAGCAGCACCTTCCAACTGATCTGCAAGGTGGTCATCGGCGCGATGATGGCAAAGAGCCCGAAGAGAATTGAGAGGATTGATCGCACCACCGTAGCTCTATGAAAGAAGGGAGCAAGCGCATAGGAGGCTAAGGAGAAGAGCTGTATCACCCCAGAGAGGAGCACAAAAAAGCCGATGATTGCGATGAAGACGTTCAAAAATGATGCGTTCTGAAAGAGAAAAAAGAGGCCCAACAGCGCAATCAACACCCCGATTATAATCGTCAGCACCCAGTTTTTAGCAAAGGATCTTTTTTTCATATGCCCTCCTGGTACCGCTATGCAGTTC
>DASRNL010000235.1:0-2434 GCA_035647415.1 Sphaerochaeta sp.
CGCTTTATCTCCCTGCTCGAACAGCCTACCCCCTATGATCGGCCCTTCATCCTCACCGGAGACCAAGGCCAGCAGATCACCGCCTTCTTCTACAACGCACCTTTGGCGGAGGGGATCAGCTTTGGACACTTCTTGCGCTCCGCTGATCAGCTCTATGAGCGGCTGCTGGCGATCAAAGAAGAGGAGTCTCCTGCCCTCATTCAAACGGCGACCGATGGGGAGATCTACGGACACCACGAACCCTTTGGGGATATGGCCCTCGCTGCGCTGGCAAAAAAGGTCGAGACAAACGGAGAGTTCGTCTTAACCAACTATGCTGCCTACCTCGCCGATCACCCGGCAACCGAAAGAGTCCTGCTCCATCCAGGAGAGGACCGTCGAGGGACCAGCTGGTCCTGCTACCACGGAGTGAGCCGGTGGTATAAGGATTGTGGCTGTCATACCGGCGGCGATCCCAAGTGGAATCAAAAGTGGCGCACCCCCCTGCGCGATGGCTTTGAAGCGCTTGCCGATGAGATCGATACCATCTATGCACAGGAGGTGAAGCGGCTCTTGCCGACGGTCGACCCCACCACCCTCCTGCACCGCTTTGCCCCGGTTGCAAGCGAACTGGAGACAATGCAGGAGTTCCTCGCTCCCTATAGCAGCGATGAAGCGGTACAGAGTGAGCTCGCCTCCCTTTTGTTGGGACAGCTCTATAAACACTACTCCTTCACTAGCTGCGGATGGTTTTTCAACGATATCGCCGGCATTGAGCCAAGACAGAATATCACCTACGCCCTGATGGCGATCTCTTACTACCAAAAGTATGCCAGCGAGGAGCTCTTGATGAGCCTCTTTGCTACCTTGGCAAAGGCCAAGGCTAACCGCCTTGAGGATGGCACCGGTGAGACGATCGCTGTCGAGGAGCTCCATGAGCTCAGCGGAGAAGCTGAAGCAGCCTTCTTCTTTGCACTGCAGCACCAGCTGCCGCTGCACAAGCACAAGGAGCTGCACTACGGCTACTTCTCCCTGATTGAGTGCCAAGAGGTGGCAGGGGTCCTGACCCTCGAGATTGAGAACACCCTCTCACTGGATCGATACCAAGCTACGGTAAGTGAAGAGCGACGGGTGCGTGATCTGATCTCCTATCGCCTGAAGATAGGATCTAAAGAGCCGATCATCCTCGAGCAGGAGGATATTCCGCTACGGATGCGCGATGAGCTCTTCCAGTACCTGGAGAAGGGATTCTGTTCGATGGAGATCAAGCAGATCGCAGAGGTGGTAGGCAGTATCCATGCCTACCGAGGCCTTACGAGAAACCTCCCCTATCTGCCGATGGGAACGCTCCATCAGGAGCTGATTGGAGCCACCCTGACAGCGCTGAACTCGCTGGCTAACTTCGCCCGCTTCGAAAAATGGCGCACCAAGGCTCCGCTCTTTGATGAGCTGATCTCCTTCTACTTGCGCTATGCCCGTCTCTCCGACCGTGATCTCTTGATTCCCATCTTAGAGATCTTTATCGATCGAGCGGCACAGCGGATCGCCAAAGAGGGTATCGATGAAGAGGTCCTCCGCTGTGTGGAGGCGTTTATCGTCTTAACCCGCTCCCACGCCTTAGCGGTGGAGCTGAGGACCCTCCAAGAGGTCCTATACCCCTACCTCAGCGGTAAAAAAACCTGGCAGGGTGATCTTGAGTTGCTGACTGCTTTGGCGTTGGATTTGAACTTTGCCCCGAGCTTGCTCGATGCAAAACTAGTCGCGTTGGTGCAAGAGCAGCGAGGCGTGCTCTAGGCTTTCGGCGCTCTGAGCATCTCCGCTGAGCATCCGAGCGACCTCTTTGGTGCGCGCTTCACCGGAAACCTCGGTAATCTTCGATCGGCTCACCCCTGATTCCACCTCTTTGTGCACTACCAGATGATGGTCGGCATAGCTCGCAATCGATGCGAGATGGGTGATGACGACAATCTGGGTGCGTCCACTGAGGGCACGGAGCTCCTCGGCGACCGAGACCGCTACCGCTCCGCCGATTCCTGCATCCACCTCATCAAAGAAGAGGGTGCCGATTGTATCCCCCGAAGCGAGGCTCGTCTTTATCGCTAACATAATACGGCTCAACTCTCCCCCACTTGCCACCTGCTTGATCGGCATGGGAGCAACCCCTGGGTTTGCAGAGATCTCATAGACCACTGAGTCCCCACCGCTGCTAGAGAGGGGTACCTCATCAAAGGTGATTGCAAAGCTCGCCTCCTGCATCCCAAGGCGCTGCAGCTTCTCTTCTACCGCAGCAGCGAGCCGCGTTGCCGCCGCTTTGCGCTGTTCGGTCAGCTGCGCTGCCGATGCGACCATCCGCTCTTTTGCTGTCGCAACCTCTGCAGCAAGCTCCGTTAAGCCCTCGGTACCACGGCTTTGAACAGCGAGGCGATCACAGCTCTTTTGATAGAAGACAAGCACC
>DASRNL010000236.1:0-5134 GCA_035647415.1 Sphaerochaeta sp.
AATGGAGCAGGGAAATCGACGACGATCAAGATGATCGTCTCGCTCTTGCGCCCCGACAGTGGGGCGATAAGTCTCGATGGAATCTCGCTCGCTGATGAGCCGGTGGCTTTTAAGCGTCTGGTCGGCTACTGCGCCGATGAGCCGCTCTTCTATGAGAAGATGACCGGCCGAGAGCACCTCATCTTCAGCGCTGACCTCTACGGTATCGATGAAAGCACTAGGGGGCAACGGATTGAAGAGTTGAGCAAGGAGTTGCTCCTAGTAGAGGAGCTGGAAAAACCGATTAACTCCTACTCCCACGGGATGCGCCAGAAGCTCAGTGTCATCGCAGCGATGCTCCACGAGCCAGAGCTTTTGATCCTCGATGAGCCGATGGTCGGCCTTGATCCGCAGGCCTCCTTCAACCTCAAGGAGCTCTTAAAGCGCTACGCAGCCAGCGGCAAGATCGTTTTCTTCTCCACCCACGTCCTGGAGGTCGCCCAGCAGCTCTGTACTAAACTCGGTATTATCGACCGCGGAGCATTGCTCTTCGACGGTACCTTCGAAGAGCTGAGAAGCCTCCGCGCCCAGGAGGCCGCCAACCTTGAGGCGCTCTTCTTACAGCTTACCGGAGAGCAGCAATGAAAGAAGTACTGACACTGTTACGAGGGTATTGGAGGGGGACAGAACCGCTGAAGATGCTGCTGCAGCGCTTTGGCTTTGATGGGCGGAAGCAACGCAATAAAGTGCTCTCGATCGTTCTTGCCGTTCTGTTGATTTTCTCTTTCTTCTACTTTCTCTTCATGCTCTTCTTCACCTTCTACGGGTACCAGGTCCTGGGGATGCTGATCGACCGCCCCTACCTCGGGCTCTTCCTCGCTTCGGTGATGGGCTTTGTGGGGTTGGGCATCTTTACCCTCACCTCGATCAACAACACTCTCTATCGGGCACCGGATGTGACTATGCTACGTTCGCTGCCAATCAGCGACCAGAGCCTTGCCCTCAGCCGTTTGGCGATCCTCTACAGTGCCCATGCGCCGCTGTACTGGTTCTTAACCCTCCCGGCTTTGGTGGTAGGGGCGACCGTAGGAGGGATTACTCCCTTATATCTGCTCTCCTCACTGATCTTCTTACTCTGTGGACCAATCCTGTCGCTGTCGGTCTTCATCCTCTTCAACGTAGCTGCCGCACGATCGGCGTTTGCCCGTAAGTACCCCTCGGCGAGCAAGGTTGTTGCGATGCTTCTTTTTGTGTTCTTCTTTGTGGGGCTCTCAGCGATGATGACCCGCTACCTCGACAGCAGCGGCGCTCTTGCCTTTGACTACCAAGCGATGATGGCCGAGGTGCTGCCCCTGATCGCTCGCCTAGAGCGGATCTTCTTCCCCCTGCGGATGCAGGCGCTGGGCTTCTTCTCTCCGCTCGCTTTGGTGGGCTTTGTCGCCCTTGCTCTTGTCTTTGGTGCACTCTGTGTCTGGATTATCACCAGAACCTTCTCCTCTACGGTGGTGGTGATGACAGCAAGTGCTGCAGGTAAGCGAAAAAGGAGACGGACCAACGGTGAACGGCAGCGCTCCCCAAAGAGAGCGCTCTTTGGTAGGGAGTTCACCACCTTAGGCAGTGAGAGTGCCTTTGTCTTTGAGGCGGTAGGGGAGCTTTTGATCCCCCTGATTTTGATTCTCGTGTGGGTTATCACCGGCACCTTCGATGAGATCGCCTCGCTCTTTGAAATGATGCTCGCCACAAACTATGTCAGTGAGATTATCTTCTTGCTCTTTTTGCTGCTCAGCAATGTGAATCTGCTCTCTTCGACGAGCGTCTCCCGTCAGGGCAAGCGTTTCAAACTCGATCGCCTTTACCCACTGGAGGCCGAGGACTTTGTCGATGCGAAGCTGCTCTTTCATCTGGTCTTAGTGGGGGTAAGCAACCTCATCTACCTCGCCTTCTTCCTCATCTACTTGCAGGCAGGGGTAGGGGACCTGCTCTTCTTTGCAGTGCTGTCGGCACTCTCGGTGACCTTGATAGCGTGCCTGCAGCTCGCCTTGGACTACCGCAACCCCAACGAGGAGTGGACCCTCGCCCACCAGGCGATGAAGTCCAACCCCAACGGGCTCTATGGGCTACTGCTGCCTCTGCTGTGGGGTATTATCGCTGCACTTTTCTTGTTGCTGCTGCCGTACCTCGGCTTCCCTCACGTACTTGGACGCTTGCTCCTCTTGCTACTCGCCGTACTTCTGGTACGCCTTGGGTATCAGGCGGCGGTCGCTCAAGCGCGCTTGGCGTTGGCAAGGTAGGAGAGGATCAGTTCACTCATCTCAGTGAGGTTGTAGCAGGTGTGAAAGGGCAGCGGTGCTGCATCTCTGTTCCAGTCGATCACCAAAGCATAGTCACTCGCTTCGAGCATCGGGATATCAGTCGGTCCATCGCCGACTGATATGATGGTGCTAAAGCGGTCGCGGATCTCCTCGATCGCTTTGCGTTTCGCCAGCGGGGTGTGGATATCGATGCGTACGGTGGTGTGCTCTGTTTCGGAGAAGAGCAGCCGCTTGGCGCGGATAGTGGAGAAGTAGTGGCGGATCCCCAGCTGTTCTAAAAACGCTTCGGCGAGGTTCTCAGTCCCACAGCTATAGATCATAAACTCCGCTCCGCTCTCTTCTTTGAGGCGATGGATCGCCTCCACATCCTCGGTACTCAAAAGACCGACGAGGGTGGTGGCTACCTCCTCTACGCTCGCTTGGGTAGCGGATCCGACCATCGCTGCATAGCGCTGGTGGAAGTCCTCGAGGAGGAAGCAACCCGCTTGGTCATCGGCGATAAAGCGTGCAGCCTCGGCTTGGAAGGCGGGGTCTGCGCTTTGGGCGAGGATGTGGACCATCAGCTGTTCACTATCGAAGTCGATGATGGGGTAGAGAGTCCCATCGAAGTCAAAGACGATACAGGTGTCAGTGTTCATAGTGCTAAGGGTAGCAAGCGGACATAAAAAGGGGAAGGGCAATAACCCTTCCCCCGCTTGATACAGTGGTAATCACTCCATGCCGTAGAGGTGGTTGAAGTACTCCATCTCGGTAGAGAAGACCTTCTCCAAGGAGGGGATCGTCTTCCGATAGGACTCCAAGGTCCGCCAGAATTCGAAGAACTCTGGATCTGCCTCGTAGGCGTCAGCGTAGATCTGGGTAGCGCGGGCATCCGCAACTCCCTTGATCTCTTCGCTGGTGGCATACGCAGCACTGAGGATCTGTCGCTGTTCACCTTCGGTCTTACCCTCCCACTGGGCGAGCTGACCGCGGCCGTAGGAGCGGTACGCTTCGGCGATCTGGTTTCGTTCCTTGATCATCCGCTGATAGACGCTCTCGGTGAGGTCGTCGCTGTAGCGGATCTGTCGTACGACGATGTCGATCAACTCGATTCCGAAGCCATCAGTAAACTGCTTGGCCTGGTTGTACATCATCTTTGACAAGCCTTCACGACCGATCTGGATTGTCTCCTGCTTGGTCTGCGTAGCGGTGAGGTTCCGCAGCGTCTCAGCATCCTCGGTTGACTCGAGGGTCTGTACCTCCTCCTCGACGGTGATCGTGTTAATCTCGTTGGTGTTTCGTACTGCCTCGTTGAGGTAGTTCTCACTGACGATCGTACGGATCGAGGAGTCGAGGATATCGTTGAGCCTGAAGAGCCCATTGTCGATCGAGTTCACCGTCTCGTAGTAGAGGGCAGGGTCTGCGATCTGCCAGCGGGCGGTCGTATCGACCCAGATGAACTGGTTCTCTTTGGTGGGAATCCGCTGTGCAGCGCCATCCCAACTGAGAATCTTCTTCGGATAGAGCAGGACGTTGTCAATCAAGGGGACCTTGAACTTCAACCCCGCTTCCTGTTCCACATTGACGATCTTTCCAAAGCGGGTGACCACCGACTGCTGTCCCTCAAAGAGGATGTAGAAGGGGCCCAAGAGGATGAAGATAACTAAGAAGATAACAACCACCACGACGGTAGTAACCAATTTTTTATTCACAGTGCCTCTCATTTTGCACCCCCTTCAACCATCTGGATGGGAAGATAGTTAGCAAGTTTCTTGTCGATCAAGGTAACCGAGCCACCATCCTTGGGGGTAATAATCGACTCCATCGTCTCGATGTAGAGTCGCTGTCGGGTAATCTCCTTGCTCTGCTCGTAGGCTTCGCGGACGCTGCTAAAGCGTGCGACGTCTCCAGAGGCTTCGTTGACACGCTCACTAGCGTATCCTTCAGCGATCTGGATCAGCTGGTTCGCCTCTCCCTTGGCGGCAGGGATTACCTTGTTATAGTTCTGCTTTCCTTCGTTGATGTAGCGGTTCATATCCTGAATCGCCTTGTTAACATCTTCAAAGGCGTCCTGTACATCTCCAACTGGTGGGACGATGTTCTGCAGTTTGACGGTGATAACCCGTACACCCAAGCCGAAGGTGTCGAAGAGCGCTTGCATATTGTTCTGCGCTTCGACCTCGATGCGGGTACGCTGGCTGGTCATCACACTGAGAATCGGCAGGTCTCCGACGAGCTGGTTGACGACGCTCTGGCTGATATCGCGGATCGTCGTCTCACGGCTCTCGACGTTGAAGAGCCAGTCGTAGGGATTTTCAATCTTATACTGCACAATCCACTGCACATCGATGATGTTCAAGTCTCCGGTGAGCATCAAACTTTCGTTGGTATAGTCGGTATGATGGAGAAGGGGCGATCCGCTGCTGTTGGTACGATACCCGAAGGTCATTGTCTGTACCACCTGGGTAGGGACATTGTAGCTGGTTTCAATTCCCAGCGGGATTTTGGTCTGTAGCCCTGGTCCGACAGTGCGGTTAAACTTTCCTAGACGCAGGACGACCGCTTGTTCGGTCTGGTCGACCACAAAAAAACTGCTGAGCACAAGCAAGACAAGCACCACCGCCGCCACGACCCACAAAATGAGTTTGGGGCTGATGGTAACTGGGCTTCTTGCAGGTCTCGGGCTTTGCTGCATGGTATCCATGATCTCTCCTCTGGTGCAGAGTGCACACTTTCAATGTACTCATTAGCCAGCACCATCGTCAAGAAGCAATACCATTGAAATTAGCGAGGGAGAGGGCTATGATGACCAACATGAAAAAGAGACTGATCACCAGTGCCCTCCCGTATGTAAACAATATTCC
>DASRNL010000237.1:0-9444 GCA_035647415.1 Sphaerochaeta sp.
TGATGAACTGCTCGTAGCCCAAGGTTTGATCCAAGAGATCTACGATGAGATGCAGAGCGATCGGCGTGAGCCGGTGGGGATGGACAACCTCATCGTTGGCTTTAAGTGTGGCGGCTCCGATGGGATGAGCGGAGTGACAGCAAACCCCCTAGTCGGACGCTTCTGTGATGCGTTGACTGCGATGGGCGGCAGCGGAATTCTCACCGAGGTCCCCGAGATGTTCGGTGCCGAGCAGCTCTTGATGAACCGGGCGATCAACAAGGAAATCTATGAGAAGACCGTCGACTTGATCAACGACTTCAAACAGTACTTTATCGATCACAACCAAGTGGTCTATGAGAACCCCTCCCCTGGCAACAAGGAGGGGGGCATCTCCACCTTGGAGGATAAGAGCCTCGGCTGTATCCAAAAGGGCGGTGAGGCGATGATCAGCGATGTTATCGCCTATGGCGAACGGGTAACCGAGCGAGGGCTTACCCTCCTTTCCGGTCCAGGCAACGATATCGTCTCCACCACGGCGCTGACCGCCAGTGGTGCGCACATCATCCTCTTTACCACCGGTCGCGGAACTCCCCTAGGAGCTCCGGTTCCGACGGTGAAGATCGCTACCAACAAAGCGCTTGCAGAGAAGAAGGCCAACTGGATCGACTTCGATGGATCGCGGGTGCTCCGAGAGGATTGGGAGACGGTCACCGAGGACCTGATTGCCCTAGTAGCCGATATCGCCAGCGGCAAAGTACGTGCAAAGAATGAGATCAATGGCTATGCTGAGATATCGATCTTCAAAGATGGAGTCATCCTCTAAACGAGGAAGGAGTGACAGATAATGAAACCTTTTATGGATGAGCACTTTTTGCTCACTAACAAAACCGCTCAAACCCTCTACCATGAGTATGCAAAAGAGCAGATGATCTACGACTATCACTGCCACTTGAACCCACAGGAGATCGCCGAAAACAAGCGCTTTAGCACTATCACCGATGCATGGCTCGGCGGCGATCACTACAAGTGGCGGGTGATGCGCGCCAACGGGGTCGACGAGCAGTTGATCACCGGTGATGCTGACCCCTATGATAAGTTCCTCGCCTGGGCAGAGACCCTCGAAAGGGCGATGGGCAACCCCCTCTACCACTGGACCCATCTGGAGCTGCAGCGGTACTTCAAGATCACCGAGGTTCTCAACACAGCGAGCGCCAAACAGATCTACGACGAGGCGAACCGCCAGTTTGCCGAGAGCACCGAGCTCTCTGTCAGCGGTATCATGCGCCAATTCAACGTCTATGCGGTGGGTACCACCGATGATCCTGCCGACGACCTCGGATGGCATGCCATCATCGCACAGCAGAAGGACTTCCCCGCCAAGGTGATGCCCTCCTTCCGTCCGGACAAAGCACTCAATATCGAAAAAGAGGATTTCGGCTCCTACCTAGAGCAGCTCAGCGCCGCCAGCGGCATTGCGATCGAGAGTGCTAGCGATGTGGTAGCTGCCTTGCTCAACCGCCTGGAGTTCTTCGTCTCGATGGGCTGCACCGCCAGCGACCACGCCCTGATTACCGCAGTAGCGATCTTCAAGAGCGAGGCAGAGGTCAACGCGATATTTGCCAAGCGCATGGAGGGAGAGAGCCTCAGCTCCGAGGAGGAGGAAGCCTATAAGACCTTCGTCCTCATCGCCCTCGCTCGCGCCTATGCAAAGCACGATATCGCGATGCAGTTGCACTTCGCTTCTATTCGAGATAACAACGGCTTGATGTTCGACCGCCTCGGTCCGGACACCGGCTATGATGCCTCTCACGATATGAGTCTCGCTGCCAAGCTTTCCGCCTTTCTCAACAACCTCAGCCGTACCGACGAGGTCCCCAAAACGATCCTCTACACCCTCAACCCCAAGGATTACTACCCCTTGGCGACCTTGATGGGCTGCTATCAGGGCGGCAGAGCTGGAAAGATGCAGCTGGGCAGCGCCTGGTGGTTTACCGACCACAAGGACGGGATGGAGGAGCAGATGAAAATTTTAGGCAATGTCGGCTTGCTCTCACGTTTCATTGGCATGCTCACCGACAGCCGCTCCTTCCTCTCCTACCCACGCCATGAGTACTTCCGAAGGATTCTCTGTAATATCTGGGGTACCTGGGCCGAGGATGGACAGGTCCCTTACGACCTGCCGTTGCTCGGACGCTTCGTCAGTGACATCAGCTTTGCCAACGCAAAAGCGTACTTTGAGGAGTGATCGTATGGCCCAACCCACCAAGCCCACCGGGACACGACAGCAGACCAGCGGAGTGATCCGCACCATCGCAATCTTGGAGACCCTCAGCAAACACCGGTCGATAAACCTGGAGAGCCTCGCCAAGGAGACCCAGATTCCCAAGGCAACGCTGCTGCGCTTCCTTTCAACCTTGGTGAGTTTGGGGTATGTGTATCGCAATCCCAACGACCTCTATAGTCTCACGTTAAAGATGTTCAGCGTAGGTAGCAGAGGCTTGGAGCACCTGGACTTGATCAACCTCGCCAACCCCATCGCCCAGAAGCTCTGCGACAGCCTTGGAGAGACTGTGCACATGGGGGTTTTGGAGGAGGATGAGGCGGTCTACGTCCTAAAGAAGGAGTCGAGCTTCACCATCCGGATGCACTCTCGGGTAGGAAAATCGATCCCCCTCTACTGCACCGCGATTGGTAAAAACCTCTTAGGAGGCCTCACTGACGCGGAGCTTACCGCCTACCTCAGACGGGTGCATCTGAAACGCTTTACCGCCAAGACGATCAACAACAACGAGCGGCTCCGAGCCGAGATCGCGACAGTGCGAGAGCAGGGATGGGCGATGGACAACGAGGAACACGAGGAGGGAACCCTCTGTATCGGCGCTCCGATCAAGGACCATTCAGGGGCTACCATCGCAGCGCTGAGTGTCTCGTGGCCTCGATTCCGTTACGATGATGTCGAGCGGGAGCAGGCGACCGAAGAGATTCTCGAGACTGCCGCTACCCTCTCTGCGCTCTTTGGACATACCAAAGAGGAGGAGTGAAGATGGTTGGATGGGCGATGATAGGCTGTGGATCAGTCACCGAAGTTAAGAGTGGCCCTGGCCTCTATAAGGCAGAGCGTTCGTCCTTGATCGGAGTCTACAACCGAACCCAAAGCCGAGCAGAGGATTGGGTTGCTCGCCACAAGGCGGGTAAAGTCTATGGTAGCCTTGAAAAGCTGCTTGGCGACCCGGCGGTCGATATCGTCTATATCGCCACCCCCCCTGACTCCCATCTTTTCTATACCCAAGCATGCGCTGAGGCGGGCAAAGCAGTCTACTGTGAAAAACCGATGGCCCGCACCTACAGAGAGGCACAGGCGATGGTAGGTCTCTGTGAAACGCACCAGGTGCCACTCTACAGCGCCTACTACCGCCGCGGGCTCTCCAAGTTCCACCAGATCAAAGGACTGCTGGAAAGCGGGGCGATCGGGGCTGTGCAATCGGTCTCAATATTGATGCAAAAAGAGGTCAGTGTCGAAGAGAGAAGCGAGAGCCCTCCTTGGCGGATCGATCCAGCGATCAGCGGGGGTGGACACTTCCATGATATTGGATCGCACGCCCTGGATCTCATCGATTGGTTCTTCGGCCCGATCACCTACGCCCAAGGCTTTGGCGCAAACCGCGGCGGCTACTATGCAGCGGACGATCAGGTAGTGGGCCACTTTCAGACCGAAGGTGGAGTCTCTGGCATGGGGTTATGGCTCTTTAATACCCACAGCACTCTCGACGTGACTACAATTTACGGAGAGCAGGGGAAGATCTCCTACTCGGTCCTCGCCCTCGATGAGCCGATAGTCGTTGAGACGAAAAAAGGGAAAGAAATCCTGGTCTCAGATCCTGCCCCCCTACACGTCGCCCAGCCCTTGATCCAATCGATCGTAGATGAGCTCTTGGGAATCGGAGTAGCTCCGAGCACCGGAGCGAGTGCTGCCCGAACCGACTGGGTCCTCGAGCGCCTCAGCGCCCCGCTTCAGAAGTAGCCCAGGCGCATCAAGAGGCTGATCCATCCCAAAAGGGTAAAGAGCGAGAGCACCGTTGTGATGACAACCAGCTGCACCGCCAGCTCGGTATCTCCATCCATCTGTTGGGCCATCGTATAGGAGTTCACCGAGGTCGGTGAAGCGAAGAGGGACATCAAGAGAATCAGCTCCAGGCCACGGAAGCCGAGGGCAACCGAGAGAGCGATTCCAGCAGCGGGCATGATGATCAGCCTTGAGAGGGTGCCGGCGATCAACGCTCTACGGTTCTTTTTCATCGAGGTCATCTTTACCGAACTGCCGAGCAGCATCAAGGCCAGCGGAGTCGCCAGATCCCCGACAGAGACGAGGAAGTCCACGATGAGCTGCGGCAGGGGGATGTGAAAGACCAGCATCAGCACCCCGAGCATTCCACCGATGAGCACCGGGTTTCCCACAACACTTTTAACCAGTTTCTTCTTATCAGCCTTGCCCCCTCTAAAGTACTCCAAGGAGAGGATACTGATGAGGTTGAGCACCGGCGTCAGCACACCGACAAGGATGCTGCTTAAGCCGAGGCTCGTACCCCCGAAGAGGGATTGGGCCATCGGCAGGCCGAAGAAGATGAAGTTGGAGCGGGCGATCCCTTGTACCATAACCCCGCGCCGAGAATCCTCCGAAGAGAAGTGCGGCACAATCGCCAGGGTGATGAAGAAGAACCCCATCAGCGCCAGGACGGAGAAGAGCAAGAAATCGAAGTTCGTAATCGAAGTGAAGTCGCTTTGGTAGATGTTTATAAAAAGCAAGACCGGAAGCAAGATCCGAAAGACTACATTGTTCAGCTCATCGATAGTCTCCTCTCCGATTATCCCAAGCTGCCGCACACCCCAGCCAAGACCAATCTTAGCAAAGAGCGGAAAGAGAACTGAAAATGCTGTAAGAAAAACCATACCCACCCACCACCGTCACAATTCTGAGCGCTTAATCTCCAGCGAAGAGCTCAGTAAACATCTCTAGGACCAACTGCTCAACACGAGCATTTGGTCCTCCATCAACCACCATTATTCCCATTTGCGGGCCGATTTTACCTAAGAGCGGCAGGCTCCTCCTCCCGAAGCAGTGGATCGCCTGCGCTTTTCCTGTCGTTTCAAAGAGCGAGAGCAGCTCGCTGACAAAGCGATGGTGCTCCGCCTCATACTCCTCTATCAGCGAAAACGAATGCAATATATCTCGCTGTGGGTCATAGATAATACCATAGATTGGGTACATTGGGCGTTCTTTTTTGCTTCCCATCAAAGGCTCTGGCAGAACACCGGTGATAAAGTAGAGGATTTTCCCCGGAATTGGGCGCATCCGCTTGAAATGCTGTTGCCGTTCTGGGTCGCTAAAAAAGGCTTGCGGAAAGACAAACCCAAGCTCCTCTTCGGCCAAAGCCTCAGCGCTCACCACAAAGGCATCTCCTTCGACGGTGAAGCAGGGCAGGTACTCGATACGCTCATACTCAGCAGCCTCTACCGCTTCAAGCCAAGCGCCTAAGGAGTCGCTCTGCTGCTCTTTACCGTAGGATCTAAAATATTCTTTTGCAAAGAGGAGCGCTTCGAAGATATAGAGCAGATCCTCCTGCTCCTCTTCGCTAAGGTGCCAAGGGTATTGGTAGGGCTCTTTGCTGCGGAACTGCACCACATTGCCATCAAAGAGGACCCCGCTCTCCTCTAGTAGGGCGAGGTCCTGCTCCTCCAGATCTGCCCGTTCTTCGGTGAAGATCGCCAAAAGGCAGCGCTGTGCATGTTCATACTCCATCTGCTCAAAGGTTTCATCCTCCTCGCTGGTAGCCAAGGCAAGATAGGCGGTTAGCCCTTCCTCCCCTTTATAGGCTGCAAAGGCGTTGGAGACAATGGAAACATAGTAGGGTTCTCGATCAGGGATGCGCACGCAGAGCAGCTCTTGTTCTGAGAAAATAGCGGAGAGGTCTGCTGCGTCATATCGCTTAGCAGCATGAAATAAGCGGCTGAGAAGGAGCTGTCCATGCATTGTATCGTACACTATACATGAGGTTGTCAGCCATTTCCAATGTTAATTGTGCTTAAAGAGACAAAAAGAGGTGCGAAGAAGATCCAAGTGGCTCTTCCTCAGCACCGCTCTTGAAATCGAGGCTCAGTTTAGCGCTGTACGCGTCCTGAACCATCTCCCTTGAGGAGGGCTTCAACTTCCTTCTTGCGAGTGAGGTTGAAGTCTCCGCCGATGGAGTGCTTCAAGGTCGAGGAGGCGACTGCGAAGTTGATCACATACTCCTCATCCTCACCGTACTCACTGAGGGCGTAGATCAGGCCTGCGGAGAAGGAGTCTCCACCGCCGACACGGTCGATGATATCGGTGATCTCATACTGGCGAGAGTGGTAGAACCCTGTCTTGCCGTTGATCGCGGCGCTCCAGCCGTTGACGTCAGCGCTGCGGCTCTCGCGCAGGGTGACGGTCACAACCGAAAGGTTGGGGAACTGGCGCTTCACTTCTTCGGTTAAGGCCTTATAGACATCGATATCGAGCTCTCCAGTGGTCACATCGACATTCGCTTCGATGCCGAGACACTTCTGGATATCCTCTTCGTTCGCTACGATGACGTCTGCAAAGGGCATCATCTCGCGCATCACCTCAGGGGCAGTCTTTCCCCAGTTCCAGAGCTTTCTGCGGTAGTTCAGGTCGACCGACACGGTCGCTCCTGCTGCCTTAGCTGCCTTCATCGCAGCGAGGGCGCTCTCAGCAGCGTTCTTGCTGATGGCAGGGGTGATGCCGGTGAGGTGGAGCCACTGTGCATCCTTTAGGATCGCTGCAAAGTCAAAGTCACTGCTCTTCGCCAAAGCGATCGAGGAGTGTTCACGGTCGTAGACGACGTTGCTCGGGCGCTGGTTTGCACCGGTTTCGAGGAAGTAGATTCCTACTCGACCATCTTCAGTCAAGCGGATCTCGGAGGTATCAACACCCCACTTTCTCAGCTCACGTACTGCAGCTTCACCGATATCCTGGTTGGGCAGGGCGGTGACAAACTGCGCCTGCTTTCCGAGCATCGAGAGGGAGACGGCGACGTTGGCCTCCCCTCCTCCGAAAGTTGCTTCCAGCATCGGAGACTGGAAGAAGCGCTCGTGACCGGGGCTCTTTAATCGGAGCATAATTTCACCAAATGTAACAAATTTCTTGCTCATAATTCCTCCATTTTAGGGTACTATGTATAGGACAGATACCTCTTGCTATTTACTATCATAGAGAGTAAGCTAAGCTCTGTCAATGTATTTTGAAACATGGTTTCAATAAAGGAGAATCAGATGCATACAGCCCTATTTGAAAAGATTGAAAAGATCGGTCTTGTCCCCGTAGTAAAGATCGATGATGCCAGCAAAGCCGAGGGTCTTGCCAAAGCGCTTATCGACGGTGGATTACCCTGTGCTGAGGTCACCTTCCGCACCGATGCCGCAGCCGAGGCGATCGGTCGCATCACCAAAGCCTACCCAGAGATGCTCGTCGGAGCTGGCACGGTGATCAATGTTGAGTTTGCTAAACAGGCGGTCGCAGCAGGAGCGACCTTCATCGTCAGCCCAGGCTTCAACCCCGAGGTCGTCGACTGGTGTATCGCCAACAATGTTCCGATCGTCCCCGGTGTTTGCACCCCGAGCGATATCGAAGCAGGGCTCGCCCGAGGCCTGACCACATTGAAGTTCTTCCCCGCTGAAGCCAGCGGTGGCGTGAATATGCTACGCAACTTCGCCGGTCCCTTCCCCAACGTAACCTTCATGCCTACCGGCGGAATCAACGTCAAAAACGCTACCGAGTACGCCGCCCAGCGCAATGTGCTCGCTGTCGGCGGATCGTGGATGGTTAACGCCGCTCTCATCGAAGCCGAAGATTGGGCGGCGATCAGCGCCCTCTGTCGCGATGCAGTGGCTACCCTACAGGGGCTCAAGCTCGCCCGCATCGGTATCGGTACCGCTACTGAAGAAGAAGCGAAGCGTGTCGCAACCCTCCTAGCGGCAGTTGGCATCGCCAACTTGGTCGATGAACAGGTCGAAGTCTATGCAAGCGACGAGAACACCAAGGGCTATCTTGGCTTCAGCTGCATCAACGCAGAGCGCAGCGCAGCCTACCTTGTCGACCGCGGCTTTACCATCGAAGAGAGCTCAGTACAGCGAAACGCTGCTGGGAAACTGCTCAGCTGCTCCTTTGCTGAAGATCTCGGAGGCTTTGCGCTTCGTCTCTTCACCGAATGAGGATTATCGCCACCGAAGAGCTCTCGATCCAGCGACAGCAAGAGGTCGAAGCGCTTCAAGAGATTGTTCACTCAAGAGAGGGCCTGCAACGCAGGCTCTTTCTTACCAATAGGCTCAATGTTGAGCAGAAGCTCCCCTGCTTCTTTCTCGCCTACCAAGCCCAGCAGCTGGTCGGCTTCTTGCTCGCCTTCTTCCCTACCCCCGAAGAGGTGGAGATCTCCGGCTACACCCACCCCGACTATCGCAACCAAGGGATCTTCTCCCGCCTGTTGCGCCGAACGCTCACCGAGTATGCATCCCTTCCTTTTTCTCAGGTGCTCCTCTTAGTTGAAGAGCGGTCTGAGAGTGGCAAAGCCTTCCTCGCTTCGCGTGCTCCGCACCGGGTACGCAGCGAGCTGATCCTCTCCCTCACCAACGAGCACTTTATCCCTGCCGATGCACCGAAGGGAGAGCTGGTTCGGGTGCAGCACCACAGCCGAGAGAGCGCAGCGCGCCTGATGAGCGAAATCTTTGACAGCTCTCTTTCGGAGGCCCTGGAGCGCATCTCCTTGATGCTCCTAGAGGGAGCAGAGCGGGAGCTCTTTGTCTACCGCTACCGTAACCAGAGCATCGGGGTGCTCAACGCCCAACGCAATGAAGACCGATCCTTCAGTCTCTATGGGGTGGGAATCCTTCCCACCTTCCGCGGCCGTGGGCATGCAACGGCGATGCTGCAGCTCGCCCTCACCGAGCTCTTTCGTAGAAGTGAAGCGGTACGCCTAGAGGTCGAGTCGACCAATGAGGCAGCGATCGACCTCTATGAGCGTGTAGGCTTTACCCCGATCTTCTCCCTGTACTTCCACCGATACATCCCCCGACAATAAGTGTGCAGAAGAGCTGCTACTGCGGTATACTCACAGAGTGACAGGAGAGAGAGACCATGGGTGAGTATTATATCGGCCTGGATATCGGAACCACGAATATCACATTGACAGCCCTGCAGGCAGGAGCGACTACAGCGCCAAAGGCGACCAGCATCCCCAACCCGCAGCGGGCGAGAGATCCCTCCTACGCCTATACCCAGGACCCCCATGCAATCGAAGCTGCAGCTCGTAAGCTCCTTGCTGCAGTCCCTGGCAGGATTGCCGCGATCTGTGTGACCGGGCAGGTCCACGGCATCCTCTACTTCGATGCCGCCGGCCTTGCCTGTTCGCCGCTCTATACCTGGCT
>DASRNL010000238.1:0-4852 GCA_035647415.1 Sphaerochaeta sp.
CCCTGTCTCCGCCTCAAACTGCGAGACAACTGCCTGGACGGTCTTCTCTGAGACGGTCGAATAGACGGTAAGGGTATCACCCTTGACCGATTCACCCGCTCCCGCAGCAAAGGTGCTGCCGAGGAGTACGGCGAACACTAAAACAGTTACCAGTGTTTTTTTCATAATGTTCCTCCAATAGTGGTTCCTGAACGTGATAGGCGTAGTATAGGGGACGGTATCGCTGAAATATATACTCGAAATTCTCTTAGTTATCCCGTTTTCTGACCTCTTTTGCAAGGCTTTTTCTTCTCCGCTAGTACCGTTACTTTCTCAGATAGAGTATAGTCAACAAGAGGAGTAGAGATGGAACGATATATAGAGCGCTATGTGCGCCTGGTCATCGATGTACAGTTACAGCTTATCGAAGGGGACATGCTCTCGATCAACACCGAAGAGCGGAGCATGGCTTTTGCCCGCCTGCTCGCCCAGGAGGCGACAATCATCACCCGTCTTCCGGTGACGATCGTCGAAACCAAACGAGGGAAGGTGCTACAAGCCTACCCGATCGACCCAGAAGTGAAGGACCTCTTCCGCCCTGAGGAGGGTCAGCCGGTGATGTGCCGCATCGTCGATTTGGATCTACCCTTTACCAAAAGCGGTGGGGCGAGTTTCAGTGAGATCTGCGATTCAGCTGCCACCTTGGCTGAGTACGGCTTGCTCGCCGATCCGATCTTCCTCGACCGCCGAGTCGCCTCCCCTTGGGCGAATATCCCCTACCCTGGCCCCTACTGGGCCGAAGCGGAGATTGGTCATAATGTGCTGGAGCGTGAAGCGTGGGAGTTCTTTGCCAAGATACTGCGCCTGGATAGCGAGCACTGTTCCTCCTTCTGGCTCCAGCAGGCAAACCTGCTCTCCTGGCGCAAGCAGCGCCTCGATCCTTTGGAAGGAGCAGAGCTGATGCTCACCGGCGATGGCTACTCGCTCTCTGCTCGGTTAGCAGAGCAGACCCACTTCTATAGCGGCAGCGTCACCCTCAACGGTGGGCGGACCTTTATCCCCATCCTCCCCATACAGAGCCTCGCTGGCTCGCTTGCCGCCACTTCAGCCTCTGGCTCAATTGTGGCGAGCGAAGCTTTTTGGGTGATGGGGGCCGAGGTGGTAGGAGCGAGCTTCGAAGTTGTAGATGGTAAGGTAATCAGCTGGAGCGCCGAACGGGGCAAAGAAGCTCTGGATGCCTTCTTTGGCATCGATGCTGGGGCGAGTCAGCTCTCGGCGATCTTCCTAGCGGATGCTAATACGATTGAAAGTCAAAACCTTCGTGTCGGGATCCACCCCCACTTCAGCACCACCGGTCACACGTCGGTGAGCTTTGGGGGATTTCTTATCGATACCCTTAACCAGAGTGTCGATGAAGAGGGCTTAGCTGCCTGCGACCTTGCCGATTCTCTGGTCCGCCTGAGCGTCCCGATAGGATCGGATGCACTGCAGGTAGCATTCATAGTTGATGGAGAAGAGATTAGAATGATAGAGGAAGGAGTCTTTCATGAGTGAGCAAGTATTTGGAGTAGACCAAGCGCTGATCGACCGCTACGCCGATCTGATTATTGAGAAGGGGATCAACCTCAAAGCGAAGAAGAATGTGATGATCCTCACCGGCTCAGGCACCTACTACTTCGCCCGAGCCCTAGCCAAGAGTGCCTACCGCCACCAGGCGACCTATGTGCAGATCCTCGTCGACGACCTGGATGTGCTGGCGACCCGCCTGGAGCACCAGGAGACTGAACAGCTTGAGTTCAGCCCGGACTTCATCAAGGCGATGGACTACGAGTTTATCGCCCACCAGTGGTCCTATATCCGCGTCGACAACACCGAAGACCGCCTCGACCATCCACCGTTGGATGGAGAGAAGAACCAGATCCTCTCGGCGGCAAAGCGTCGCTTCAGCGAAGCTCGCAGCAGCTACCTCATGCGCCATGAGTTGCCCTGGTGCGTCTGTGTGGCACCTGGGCCCCGTTGGGCAGAACAGGTGCTCGGCGAAGGGGCATCGACTAGCGATCTGATGGAAGTGCTCAAGCCGATTCTCCTCTTGGATCAAGCTGACCCAGCTGCAGCTTGGGATGCCAAGGGAGAGATGCTCAACGGGCGACAGGAGCACCTCAACAGCTTGAATTTGGAGTACCTGCACTTCAGCAGCCCGCGCACCGACCTCAAGGTCTATTTGAACCCTACCTCCCGTTTTGTCGGCGGAGCTGAGGACCTACCGGATGGGCGGCCCTTCTTTGCCAACCTGCCCACCGAGGAGATCTTCACCACCCCCGATTGGCGGCGTACCGAAGGGTATGTGACCACCACCCGCCCGGTCTCAGTGCTGAACACCCCCACCGAGGAGGTGCGCCTGACCTTCAAGGAGGGCAAGGTGGTTGACTACAGTGCTAAGGAAGGCAAAGAGGTCCTCGATCGTTTCTTTGCTATCGACGAGGGAACCCGCAGCATCGGCGAACTCGCCCTGGTCGATGAGACGAGCCCAATCGCCCAAAGCGGCTTGATCTTCCACTCGATCCTCATCGACGAGAACGCCAGCTGCCATATCGCCTTAGGCGAAGGCTACCCGATCGCCTTAAAGGGGGGAAACCTCATCTCTGGAGAGGAGAACCTCCGAGCTGCTGGCTGTAATACGAGCCTGATGCACACCGACTTTATGATCGGCTCATCGGATATGCAGATAACCGGCTACTCATTTACAGGAGAGAAGGTTGAGCTGATGCGCGATGGAGTCTTTCTCTTTTAAGCGTTGAGGTCGGCGATGAGGCGCAGCCCATCGAGGGTATGCATGGGGGCGACCTCATCGATTCGGCTGATCAAGGGGGTCATCGTCTTAGAGAGGCCTCCGGTAGCAAAGACGTAGACAGGTTTTCCCAGCTCTGCTTCAGTCTGTTCAATCATCGTCTTCACCATCCCCGCATAGCCGAAGATGATACCGCTACGGATCGAGTCCCGGCTGGTGCGCCCGATGACGCTCTTGGGAACCTTCAGCTCCACCTGAGGCAGCTGGGCGGTGTTCCCAAAGAGGGCGTTCACTGCGGTGACCAAGCCCGGAGCGATCGAAGCGCCGAGGACCGAGCCGTCGCTGTCGACGGTAGTCAGGGTCAAAGCAGTACCAAAATCCACCACTATGACCGCACTATCGGGGCGCTTGTGATGCGCCTGGGCGACATTTGCCAAGAGGTCAGCTCCCAGCTCAGCGGGGATGCTCTCGCGTTTTAAGCCAGTCTTCACACTGTGGTCGACCATCAAAGGCTCGACCCCAAAGAGGCGAGAGATATTCTTTTGCATGGAACGTGAGAGGTTGGGAACTACGCTGCTGATCACTGCTCGGTCGACCGAGCCAAAGGGGATATCGCTGCGGCTCAGCAGTCGATCGAGGACTACAAAGTACTCATCGGTGGTCTTCTGCTGGTCGCTATAGATCCGAAACGAGTGGATCCACTTCTTCCCATCGTGGACGGCGACTACGATATTGGAGTTGCCGATATCTACTGCGGTAAGCATAATCCCCTCCTTAGAGCGATGCTACGTTGCGTGCTCCTCCATAGTACTCGTCACGCAGTGCCCGAATCAATGGGTCGGCAAAGTACTCCTCAAATCCAATCTGTCGATCGATGACCCCACCGGGGGTAAACTCGATGATTCTGTTGGCGATCGACTCGACGAACTGATGGTCGTGGCTGTTAAAGAGCACATTGCCGCTAAAGTCGATCAAGCCGTTGTTTAAGGCGGTGATCGCCTCCAAGTCCAAGTGGCTCGTCGGCTCATCGAAGATCAGGCAGTTCGCCTCTTCGAGCATCATCCGACTGAGGATTACTCTTACCTTCTCTCCCCCACTTAAGACCGTACAATCTTTGAGTGCCTCATCACCGCTGAAGAGCATTCTCCCTAAGAAAGAACGGATATCCGTCTCATCGCTCTCGGTGCTATAGCGCCAGAGCCACTCCAGCACCGAAACTTCCTCGGTAAAGAGGTGGGCGTTGTCCTTAGGAAAATAGGAGAGCGAGGTGGTCACCCCCCACTCATAGGAGCCACTATCCGCCTCCATCGTGCCGCTGAGGATCTCAAAGAGTACGGTCTTTGCATGGTGATTGGGTCCGACAAAGGCGACCTTATCCCCGGCGTTGAGGGTAAAGGAGAAGTCCGAGAGGACTCTCTGTCCTTCGATCGCTTTGCTAAGGTTCTTCACCTCAAGGATATTGCGCCCTACTTCGCGCTCGGGCTTGAAGGCGATATAGGGAAAACGCCTGCTGGAAGGACGGATATCATCGATGGTGAGCTTGTCGATAAGCTTCTTTCGGCTGGTCGCCTGCCGTGCTTTGGCCACGTTGCTGCTGAAGCGTTGGATGAAGACTTTCAACTCGGCGATCTTCTCCTCGCGTCGCTTCTTTTCATCCCGCTGCTGCTTGGCAGCGAGCTGACTGGAGAGATACCAGAAGTCGTAGTTTCCGACATAGAGTTGGATGCGGGAGAAGTCGATATCTGCGATGTGGGTACAGACTGTGTTGAGAAAGTGGCGGTCGTGGCTGACTACGATGACAGTGTTTTCAAAGTCTGCTAAAAAATCTTCCAACCAGTGGATCGACTCAAGATCCAAGTGGTTGGTCGGCTCGTCCAGCAGCAGGATATCCGGGTTGCCAAAGAGCGCTTGGGCAAGCAGAACGCGGACCTTGATATTGTCTTCAACTTCGGCCATCTGGCGGTGGTGCAGCTCATCTGCGATACCGAGGCCACTGAGCAGCTGTGCTGCTTCACTTTCGGCCTCCCAGCCACCGAGGTCGGCAAAGTCTCCTTCAAGCTCGGCAGCTCTCAGGCCATCCTCTTC
>DASRNL010000239.1:0-3437 GCA_035647415.1 Sphaerochaeta sp.
GTCGAGATGCGTACCGTCATCAAGGAGATCCAGAACGAGATCGGGATCACCACCGTCTATGTCACCCACGACCAGGAGGAGGCGCTGGCGATCAGCGACCGTATCGCGGTGATGGATAAGGGGATCATCCAGCAGGTAGCCACCCCCCATACCATCTATACCCGCCCGGCGAACCTCTTTGTCGCCGACTTCATCGGCCACTCAGGCTTCCTCTATGCCCAGATGCGCGGCAGTGGTAACAAGCGGACGATCAGCTTTGCAAACGGCTACACCATCACCATGGACAACATTCGACCCGATGCCAAAGAAGGTCAGGTGGTCGTGGGTATCAGGCCAGAGGAGCTCTATGCAACCGATGGCGAGGGCTTTGAGACTTCGATCAGCAAGGCGACCTATTTGGGGAAATATATCATTTACTTCTCTGAGCTCGCCGATGTCGAGATGCTGGAAGGCCAAGATCTTTTTGAAATCTCCCAAGACCTCGGAACGGCGACCACTTTGTATGCCGAAGGGGATCAGGTTCGTTTTGCCGTCCATCCCCACAAGATCAACGTCTTTGATCCCAAGAGCACCGAATCTTTGATCGAGGGTAGTCTATGAAGGCAAAACGTACCCTCCGATTGGACTTTTGGTCTGTGATCACCTTAGTCATCTTCGCTTTGTTCGCCCTGTTTCTCATCTACCCGCTCTTTCGGCTCTTGATCTCGGGTTTCAAAGATAATGAGACTGGGCTCTGGACCCTCAACAACTTTCGTACCTTCTTCGGGAGAAAGTACTACACCAACCCGATCAAACACTCTTTGACAATCGGCGTCTGGGTGACGCTCTTGACGGTAGGCCTTGGCTCACTGCTGGCCTACTTGATGACCTTCTATCAGATCAAGGGCAAGCGGGTGCTTCAGGTCTTTATCATCTTCTCGATGATGTCACCGTCGTTCATCGGCGCTTACTCTTGGGTAATCCTCTTAGGCCGCAGTGGGCTGGTCACCCAGTTCTTCCTCAACACCTTTGGAATCCGAACACCGACGATCTATGGGGTAGGGGGGATTATCCTTGTGCTGGTGTTGAAGATGTACTCGATCATCTACCTCTATGTCTCAGGTGCGATGAAGAAGGTCGACATCTCCCTCATCGAAGCCTCCCAATCCTTAGGTTGTAAACCGAGCAAGGGGGTGGTGACGATGATCTTCCCCCTGGTGCTGCCGACGATCTTAGCCTCAGCGTTGATGGTCTTTATGACCTCAATCGCAGACTTTGGCACAGCGATGCTCATCGGTGAGGGGTATCGGGTCCTGCCGGTACTCATCTACCGCTCCTTCATGGGGGAGATGGGCAGCGATGCGAACTTCGCCGCAGCGATCGCCTTGGTGATGGTGAGCCTTACCGCCTTCCTCTACTTTGTCCAGAAGTTCATCATCAACCGGATGTCCTTTAAAATGAAGAGCGTCAAGTCCATTCAGCCGAAGGAAATAACCGGCATCAAGTCGATCTTTGCACACGCCTATGCCTATATCCTCGTGGGGATCTCGGTGATTCCGCAGCTGACGGTGATCTATACCGCCTTCTTAAAGACCCAGGGGACCCGATTTCTCACCGGTTTCTCCTTGGACAGCTTCCGCAAGATGCAGTCAACAATCATCAAAAGTGCCATCAATACTTACACCTACGGCTTGGTGGCGATTGTGTTGATCGTGCTCTTGGCAGTCTTTGTCGCCTACCTTTCGGTACGCAAGCGCAACGCCTTGACGGCAACCTTGGACGTGGTGACAGTCTTTCCGTATATCATCAGTGGCTCAATCCTAGGAATCATGCTACTTTTATGCTTCAATCAAAAGCCCTTGATTTTAAGTGGCACAGCGGCGATTATTATCATCGCCTTTATTATCCGGCGCCTACCGCATACCCTTAGAAGCAGTGTGGCGATCCTCTATCAGATCAGCCCCAACACCGAAGAGGCAGCGGTAAGCCTCGGCTCTCCGCCGAGTCGAGCTTTCTTTAAGGTCACCTTCCGCTTGATGCTCAGCGGTGTGATGACCGGGGCGATTCTCAGCTGGGTGACGGTAATCAACGAACTCTCCGCTTCGTTGATCCTCTACACCGGAGGGACAAAAACCCTCTCGGTCGCTGTCTACGAACAGGTCGCCCGTGGCAACTACGGCAACGCAGCAGCGATAGCGAGTGTGCTGATGATTTCGACTGCGATCTCGATGGCTATCTTCCTGATCGCAACAAGAGATAAGGAGTTCTCTATCTAGCAGATGCGTCCAAAACAGACCGCCGAATCTTTTGCCAACGATATTAGAAAGTTAGGGATGAAGTATGTGATCATCCCTATCTTCATCGTTGCGGTGGTCGGGGTTGTAATCGTCTCGCTGCTCTCCTATGTAACAATCCGTTACTCCGCCTCCAAGCTCAGTCAAAATGTCTCAGAAAGCCTCACCGGCCTGCTGACCTCCTATATGGATGAGCTGGTGAGTATCAGCGCCGATGAACGCCTGGAGGCGATCCTCCGCTTTGATGGGGAGGGAATCGGTGTAGCGAGCGACCTCTATCGCTTCATAAACGCCCAACCGGTAGGGGGACACTTCTTCCTCTTTGATGCCAGCGGGGAGAACCGACTCTCCAGCACCCGAATCCTCTCCAGTTCCCTAGTTGAACAGGATCCCTTTGCTCAAGGGTCGATGCGCAGCCTCCTCTATCAGAAGGGGACGCTCTCGATGAAGATCAACCATATCGGCAGTGCACGGAGCTCTTCGATCGTCCTCTCGATCGAACAAGAGATTGTCCGCGACAATCAGAAGCTGGGAACCATCGCCTTTGAGCTGAACCCCTCTGAAATCCTTGAGTATATCTCCCCCCCGCGGTCTATTGGGGATATCGTAATCACCAACTCCTTTTATACCAACTTGCTGCACTCCCGCGCCTCCTACATCGATCCTCACTGCAAGCTGCGCCCGGAGTTCAGAGTCGAGCGCGGTGCGGTGGAGGCTGATGGAAAGCAGTACTATATCATCGGCTACTATGGAGAAGAGACCGACCTATGGGTCTACACCCTCGTCGAGTATGGCACCTTCAGCAAGGTGTTGGTGCTTGTCTTCATCGTTGTGGCAGCCCTCTACGTATTGGCGATTATCTCCATCAGCTTTGCAGCGAATCGGATCGTCACAGTCCAAGCGGGGTCCATCGATGATCTGCACGAGCAGCTCCAACGGATGAAGCTGGAGAACTCCTACCGCTCACTGCAACCGATTGACAGCGAGTTTGTCAGCTTGGAGACCTCCTATAATGAACTGATTGAGAGTATCCAGGAGTTGATTGTCGCTCGGGAGGAGGAGGCGCGGTTGCGCCAGGAGGCGGAGATTAAACAGCTAGGATCCTCCTTCAACGCCCACTTTATCTTCAACACCTTAGAGGTAATCCGTATCACGATGAAGGAG
>DASRNL010000240.1:0-3486 GCA_035647415.1 Sphaerochaeta sp.
GTGTCCAAAGCCAAAGAGGCGGAAGGGGTCATTCTTATCTTTGGCCTTGGCGATCACCTCTTCGATGGTCAGCCCACGGCGGTGGATGTCGATGAGCATCTGCATCACCTCCTGATTGGCCCCACCATGGCGGCTTCCCCAGAGGGCGCAGCAGCCCGCTGCCACCGATGCATAGAGGTTCGCATCGGAGGAGGCAACCAAGCGCACTGCGCTGGTGGAGCAGTTCTGCTCATGGTCAGCGTGGAGGATCAAGAGTGCGTTCAATGCCTTCACATGCAAGGGGTCAGGTCGGTAGGCGTTGACCGAGGTATGGAACATCATATTGAGGAAGTTTTCACAGTAGGAGAACTTATAGGAGGGGTCGACAAAGTCCAGCCCATTCATCTGCCGATAGCTAAAGGCTGCGATGGTACGCATCTTTGACAGCAGCCGGCTGACCGTCAGGTCGACGTTCTCTTCTGGGTCGACATCCTCGATCTCCGGGTAGAAGGCTGAGAGGCTGGCGACCATCGCACTGAGGATCGACATCGGGTGTGCATCCTGGGGGAAGTCCCGAAAGAAGTTCCGCATATCGACGTGTAAGAGCGAGTGACGGTTGAGCATCTCAGCGTAGCGGTGCCGTTCCTCAAGGTTTGGCAGCTCCCCCTTCACCAAGAGGTGCGCTACCTCGACAAAGTCACACTGTTCTACCAGCTCTTCGATATCATAGCCACGGTAGCGAAGGATTCCCTTCTCCCCGTGGACATAACAGATATTGCTCATACAGCTACCGGTGTTCACAAAGCCTGGGTCGTAGGTGATGTAGCCAGTCTCTTTGCGCAAAGCGGTGATGTCGATCGACTTATCACCGGACTTGTCGGTGATGACTCTCAGCTCCAGCTCCTGTTCGGGCAAGATCAGTTTTGCTTTCTTTGTATCATACTTCATACTCAACCTCCAAAACGAGGATAATTAAGGCACTCTACCCGATACCGGCGGCTTTTGCAAACCATCCTTTCAATTTCATCAGCACACCAGTATACTACTGTCATGAGTGACGCTATGCAAACGACAGCCCCCCCTCTTCCGGTGGAGGATGCTATTATGGACATCGCCGAGTTTTTTAAGGTCTTCGGTGATCCAACTCGGCTTAAGATCCTCTTTCTCCTTGAAAGCGGGGAGCGCTGCGTCTCATCGATCGGCGAGGTGCTGGGGATGCACCAGTCTACCATCAGCCAGCAGCTGAAGCTACTGCGAGCAAACCGCCTCGTCCGATTCCGCAAGGATGGGCGAAAAGTACTCTATCGCCTCGACGATGAGCATATCCACGACATCCTTGCCCTCGGTCTTGAGCACTGGGAAGAGCTCATCTAGGAGCGCTGTGCGCTTGCAATCAAACGGATCGCATTGATATTGATGAACCCCTTACAGTCCTCTGCCTCGTATCCACCTGCTTCATCCATCGACCCGAGTGCTTCGTTGTAGAGGGAGTGTTCGCTCTCCACTCCAGCGAAGATAACATTGCCCTTGTAGAGGGCGACAGTAGCTCGTCCGCTCACCTGCTTCTGGCTCTGGGTAAATGCTGCACGTAGCATCTCGAACTCGGGGCTACCCCAGTACCCATTGTAGATCAGCGTTGCGTAGGTAGGCGAGAGGGTGTCGCGCAGGTGCATCACCTCTTTATCCATCGTGATGCCCTCCAGGTTCCGTTTCGCCTTCCAGAGGATTTCACACCCTGGGGTCTCGTAGACCCCCCGGCTCTTAATCCCTACATACCGATTCTCCACCATATCGACCCGCCCGATGGCGTGGTCATGGCCGATTTTGTTCAAGTAGAGGATCATCTCCAGTGGATCGGTGACTGTTGTTTCATCCCCATGGTTATAGACTTGCACTGGAATACCGTCGACGTAGTCGATGCTCAAAAGTGCCTCTTCATCGGAAGCCTCTTGGGGGCTGAGGGTCAGCGAGTACACGTCCAGCTCGGCTCTCTTGGAAGGATCTTCAAGGATGCCTGCCTCGTGGCTGATGTGGATGAGGTTCTCATCCTCGCTATAGGGTTTGGCAGTCGAGGCCTTGATCGGGATCCCATGCTCTTCTGCGTAGTTGATCATATCGGTGCGACCGCCAAACTCAGCAAGGAACTCTGGGTCCTTCCATGGGCTGACAATCTTCACTTCAGGCATATGCATATAGTAGCCAAACTCAAAGCGGACTTGGTCGTTACCCTTTCCGGTAGAACCGTGGGAGACGTAGCGAGTCCCTTCCAGTTTGGCGATCTCCACCTGTCGTTTTGCGATGATTGGTCGAGCGAGGGAGGTGCCGAGCATATAAGTGCCCTCATAGATGGTGTTTGCCTGCAGGGCAGGGTAGATGTACTCGGTGACCAGCTCCTCTTTAAGGTCTTCGATATAGACCTTCGATGCCCCGGTGGCAAGCGCCTTCTCTCGGACCGCATCAAAGTCCTCTTGCTGTCCCACATCGGCGACATAGGCGATGACATCAAAGCCCTTGTTCGCCAACCATTTGAGGATTACCGAGGTGTCCAGTCCTCCGCTGTATGCGAGGATAATTTTCTCTTTCTGCATAGCTACACTCCCAGAGTATGTTTGCAGCACAGTGTAGTGAAATCACCACCGTGTTGCAAGAGGGGGTTGCATATTCATTCATAAAAACTAACAAAAAACAGCAGTTTATTCATGTTCTCAGGTGTTTTTGTGAATATTTATGCATACAAAGACAAGGATTTCAAAATGACAACAATTTCCACTCCCCTCGCACATGTGGGGAATACCTTATTGCGGGAGTGGAAAACCGCACCGGAGCAGAAACACCCCCGCGTGAGCGGGGAAAACAACCTTGGAGAAATCTCGACGCCCTGCTCTCTAGAAACACCCCCGCGTGAGCGGGGAAGACCTTCACTGTTGCGCCTTTGTCCTTCCTCACGGTGCATGGCAAGACCAAAATCGATAGTTCCATCTTCTCTAGTTATGGTTTTTGCATAGCAACGATCAAGGGGTAATGCTTGGCTAGAAGCCGATGATTTGTTCTTACTCCTTGTATACATGGATACCAACATATTACTATGCCTACAAAAGAAAAGATAGAAAAACATTCCCTAAAAAATGATGAGGATTATCGAATATTGATTGTAATGAAACGGACTGTTCTCTATACTGAAGCGTGGAGGCGGCGATGTTAGTCTGTACAACTTTGAACAAACAATACGCGGGGCAAGAACGGAGGGCGGTGGCCGACCTGAGCTTGCAGGTACAGGGCGGAGAGATCTATGGATTTCTTGGGCCGAATGGAGCAGGGAAATCGACGACGATCAAGATGATCGTCTCGCTTTTGCGTCCGGATAGCGGAACTATCAGTCTTGCTGGGATTTCGCTCGCTGATGAGCCGGTGGCCTTTAAACGTTTGGTCGGCTACTGTGCCGATGAGCCGCTCTTCTATGAAAAGATGACCGGCCGAGAACACCTCATCTTCAGCGCTGATCTCTAC
>DASRNL010000241.1:0-4908 GCA_035647415.1 Sphaerochaeta sp.
CCTCTCAACCCACCCATCGGACTGTCTGACCTGTATCCGTAACGGAGAGTGTGAGCTGCAGGATCTGGCCGCTGAGTTCGGCATCCGAGAACAGCCCTTTGAAGTACGGCTGGACACCCGTCCCAAGGATACCTCCTCGGCCTCGATCGTTCTCGATCCACATAAGTGTATCAAGTGTGGTCGCTGTGTTCAGGTCTGTCAGGACCTGCAGGGTGTCTTCGCCCTTGAGTTCATCGGACGTGGAGACGAGACGGTGATGGCCCCTGCAGCGATGCTGCAGCTGGAAGATAGCCCCTGTGTCCGCTGTGGCCAGTGTGTCGTACACTGCCCAGTCGGCGCGATCTACGAGAAGGATGAAATCGCTGACTTCAAAGAAGCGGTCAACGATCCTGCGAAGAAGGTTGTCGTACAGATGGCTCCTTCGATCCGCGTAGGGCTGTCAGAGTCCTTCGGCCTTCCACCGGGGACGGTGACGACCAAGAAGATCTACGCCGCAGTGCGAAAGCTCGGTGCCTTCGCGGTGCACGACACCAACTTCGGTGCTGACCTGACCATCATGGAGGAGGGAAGCGAGCTGGTGGATCGGATCGTCAACAAGGGTCCGCTTCCGCAGCTGACCAGCTGCTGTCCTGCCTGGGTCGACTATATTGAGAAGTACTACCCGGACCTCCTGGAGTATGTCTCCAGCGCCAAGAGCCCGATGCAGATGCTCGGAGCGATCGAGAAGACCTACTTCCCTGAGAAGGTCGACGTCGATCCTGCAGAGATCTTCAACGTGGCGATCATGCCCTGTACCGCGAAGAAGTTTGAGTCCATCCGAGACGAGAGCATGTACGCAAGCGGTCATCGGGATGTCGACTTGGTGCTCACCACCCGTGAGTTTGCCCGCCTGATCAAGAGTGAAGGGATCGACTTCCTCGCCCTTGAAGAGGAGGAGGCTGACAACCCACTCGGTGAATACAGTGGAGCAGGAACGATCTTCGGTGCTACCGGAGGGGTGATGGAAGCTGCAGTGCGAACCGCCTACCACCTGGTAACCGGCAAGGAGCTCACCGACGTCGATGTTGAGAGTGTCCGTGGCCTCGAAGAGGTGAAGACCGGTTCGGTCGACTTCGACGGTACCCCCGTCCGTGTCGCTGTCGTCCACGGCCTCAGTGAGATCGCACCGCTCTTGGATGAGATCCGTGAAGCGAAAGAGAAGGGCGAGCAAGCCCCGTATGAGTTCATCGAAGTGATGGCCTGCCGCGGCGGTTGTATCGCCGGTGGCGGACAGCCCTACGGTGCAACCGACATCCTCCGCAAGGAGCGGGCAGCTGGTCTCTATGCAGATGACAAGGCCAGTGAAGTGCGCTGTTCTCACCACAACGAGTCGATCCAGAAACTCTATACCGAGTTCCTCGGAGAGCCGCTCAGTGAGAAGGCCCACGATCTTTTGCACACCACCTATATCAAGCGTCCGAAGTATAAGAACTGAGGAAGCGAGCAACCAACGTGGCCCGGATATGCTCCGGGCCATTTTAAATTTCGCCTGCTAAGGCGTACGAAGCAAGAGCAATGAGCTGTTGTTCGCTGCGGTCACTAAGAGGTGTGTTCCACTAGCATCGACAGTCATCTCACAGGGGGTGACCGCTCCGAGGCTCGTATTGCCCACTCGGGTCAACCCACCAGCTAAGGAGTAATGGAAGGCGTAGATGTTGCGGCTGTCGGCACAGAGGGCGTAGACCTTGCTGCCTCCTTCAGCGCTGAGCAGCTGTACCACCCGATCGATCTCCTCGGTACCACCGACCAAGGAGGTATAGATCTCCTCCTGGGTCCAGCTGGCGCCACCGGTCCGATGGAAGCGTCCAATATCCTTGGCTGTTGCATAGATGAGGGTCTCCTCATCGAGGAAGCAGACTTCACGGATATCGGTCAGATAGGGGGTCTGTGGCGAAGAAAATTCACTCATCGCACCGAAGTAAGGGATGGCGAAGTTTGCCTTCCTAAAGAGCTGTAGCGACGACACCTTGGGTTTGGTAAGGGCAGCAAACTCCCCACTGGGGCTGAATGCCATCGAGCCAAAGGGTTGGTCGTCGCCGAGGAAGGGATAGTAGAAGTAAGGATGGACCATCGCTTCTGCACTGTTTGCGTAGAAGTGAGTTGCGACCACGATCTCTTCAGTGGGGTGTAAGCCCAAGAGCACCCCACCGACCGGATCGAAGGCGAAGCTATGCAGGTAGGGGAAGGTCCCACCTCCCTCATTGCCACCCACGCCGTAATCATTGCCCTTCTCACAGATCTTGGAGATTGAGCTGTCACCGAGATGGTACTGATAGAGGCCGAGTTTGGGATTTACCGCAGTGCTGATAGCGATGCGATAGGTCCCAGGGTCCACAAAGATGGCAGTGATACCATCGACGGCAAAGTCATCATAGGCGGTGTAGGTATGAACCACCTCCACTGAGTCGCGGACGATACGGCAGACCTGCAAGGTCTTGTGGGTTTCACTGGCCAGCAAAAACTTTCCATCGGGGAGGAAGGCGACCTTCGCTCCTACACCGATATTGATGCCATCGCTCTCGTCCACGATTGTTTTAACGAGGGTGGGAATCCCACTCGTCCCGACAATATTGGCATTAAAAGCTATGCTGGCCGACCCTGAACTCGCTAAGAGATCTCCACTGGCAACAAGATCCAGGCGGTGGGTGCCGCTTTCAGGGGTGAACGTGCAGGCCCTCCCGCTGCCAATCTCCTCCCCATCGAGATACCAACGGACACTGAGGTCCGCTTCTGTATCAGCGACGAGGGTAGCGGTAACGCTCTCTTGCGCTGCCATCGTCTCGTTGATCCCATCGATAGAGCAGAGCACCGGAGTCCCGAGGCGGTCGATCAAGGAGAAGGAGTGGGGTACCGCGGCGTACTTGTCCAGCTGGAGCTCGATCGCTGCTTCGGTGGTACGAGCACCGACGATCCGTACGACTTCAGCACATCCGGCGACGATCGAACTGCCGCTCCTCAGCTGTGCTTGGAGGGTATAGGAGCCAGCGGTAAGGCTTTTTTGATAGGTCACCGAGCCATTGGCACTGTTGTTCGCCTTCGGTGTCAGCAGCTGTTTTTCATGTTCGCTATCGATGAGCCAGAGCTGCAGCGAAGCATCGTTGAGCCGCGTGTAATCCCAGTGGATTTCCACCGAAAGCTCGCCGGTGCCACTGAGCTCATCAAGCTCGATCACCGCTTGGGTCCGTTCGCTGCCGAGCATGACGGTAGTGCTCCCTCGCACCAGATCCATGCCATGGTTGTTCTGTCCCACTGCCACCACGTCCCACTGGCCGATGAGCAAGCCTGCGACCTCGGTGACTGCGTCGGTGCTGACGATGCTAAAGCTGTCGCCCTGCGGTCCGGAGCCTTCAATCACATAGCGAGACACCTCTAGCGGGGTATCATCCGGTACAATCGTTCGTTCGACTGTCTCTTGTCTCTGTAGGCGTATCTGCAAGGTGGAACGCCCCTGTTCCTCTGCGGCACAGCCGAAGAGAAGCAGCGCTATACAGCAGATCAAGAGCAGTATCTGTGATGCATTTCGTGCTTTCATATGAGCCTCCACCCGAAAAGGAGGGTAAGGGAGATGATTGCTTCACACCCTGCTTTCCAATAGAGTGTAGCTATGCAGATTTTCCTTCGCCTAGCCCTCTTAGCCACCATGTTAGCTGTGGTCTTCATCAATCCCGCCTACATCGGCAGGAGCTGCTACAACCTGCTGCTCTTCCTCTTGCTCCTGCTAGGCGTCCTCTTTTGGTACAGCAGCCAACGGATCACCTCCCGGATGCAACGGAAGTTGATCGCCGAAGAGATTCTCTTGGTCCGCTCTGGCATCTACAAAGGTCCAGAGGACCTTAAGGGTCGGTGGGTGACCCTTCTTTTAAGCGAGCACACTCTGTATGTGCTCGAACGAGGAGCGAGGGAAGTGGAGATTCTCTTAGCAGTAGCTCGATCTGAGGTAGCAGTACAGCGGGAGGCAGGGAGAAAAAAAGTACTCCGCTTGCAGATAGAAGATGCGGAGTACTCCTTCAGAAGTATGCGCCCGAAGGCGCTTGTGAGTGCGTTAGAAGGCTAGCAGAAAGCCTATGCGTGCCGCTTCCAAGTGCCAGACGGGCATCGCTTGTTTAAAATCAAGCCAAGTAGCACTGACGCCACTGCCTACGGTGATGGCGAGGTGATCGTTTATATTCCACGCAAACCCTGCACTAGCGCGGGCGAGCAACCCCACCTGTGAATAGTTTTTGACTTCAATCACCGGACCTGCGCCGAGGCTCAGGTGCGCTGAAAGGCTCTGCTTCGCCGCTACCACCACTCGGAAACCGAGGTTCATATCAAGCACCCATCCCCGATCGATCTCCCGTGCGTTGAAGCTCAAGCTCCCTTGGAAGGGACGCTTCGGTGCGAGGATAAACGCAGCCTCCACTCCATAGCCAACCTCTTTGAAGGAGTTGATCCAATAGAGCGGCAGCGCGGCTGAGATGCTCAAAGCTGTCTTGGGGACATGAGGAGCCTGCAGCACTGCCTCGTTCACGGGAGCTGGTGTAAAACTCTCTGATTTTTCTGGTGTGCTCTCTTTTGGCAGCTTTTCAGTAGGTACAACCTCATCAGCAGCAGGTGCGGTGCCTACAGCAAGGCTTGGGGTTTTTGTAGGGATAGGGGCGATAGTTGGGGTATCAACAGCGGGAGGATCGACTGGCTCAGCAGCAGCTGAGGTGGTGAAGATCGGCAGCGGCTGAGCTGGGAGAGCATCAGCAGGAGCGAGTTCTTCTAGGTAGGCGAGGAGGGTGTCGAACTCGATGTGGATGACGGGGTCTTCGGCTAAGAGATCGGCTGGTTCATCAATCTGTTCTGCTGGTGGTATGGTCTCGATAGGCTCATCGGCTGCAGTAG
>DASRNL010000242.1:0-4005 GCA_035647415.1 Sphaerochaeta sp.
CAGCGAGGGCATCTACCCGATCGGGGGGCATCTGGTTATCCAAGGGGACTACGATCGCCCCTGCCCAGAGGGTGGCGAGGTAGGCGATCGCCCACGCAGGGCTGTTCTTCCCATTTATCAGTACCCGGTCCCCCTTGGCAACCCCTGCATCGAAGAGAGCTGAGCCTACTCGCTGTACGTGTGCGAGGACTTCGCTATAGGAGAGGGTGTTTCGTTCCGGAGTAAATGCGGTGAAGGCGTTGCGTTCACCGAACGATTTTTCAGAGATTAAGAGCAGATCGACTATTGTTGGCCAATAGCCAGTAAAGAGGGTGCCACGGTGCTCGTCAAGGATGTATTCCCACGAATGTTTCATATCTTCCACCTATGATAGATTATAACTATCGCCTAGGAAGAGTTTTGCCTAAGTTGCTAAAGATGTCAAGAAAGGGCACCTTCACATCTAGTAGAAAGGTACTATATCTTGATTTTGAGGCGTGGGTCGGTTGAAAGGTCGCTGATATTGGCGTAGACGACATCGCTGTGGCGCTGCAGCTGGCGTCTGCTCGCCCCACCGCTCTCCACGGCTATGCTATAGCCCGCTTTCGCCCGTTTGGCATACCGCAGGTCGGTGATCGTATCGCCGACCATCACCACTTCGGCAGGATCAAGATCGAACTGTGAACAGAAGGCGAAAAAGGACTCAGGATGGGGCTTTTTCTTATAGGGGCTCTCGCGGGTAGCGACAAAGTCGATGTACTCTTCTAAGCCCATATGCTGTAAAAAGAGTTCAGCTGAGCTCTGATAGTCATTGGTGACCACACCGACGATCCACCCAGATGCTTTGAGGCTCCGAAAGAGTGCTTGTGGGACCGAAAAGTCCAGGGCCAAAAGGCGAGTGCGAATGAGATCATCGCTCTCTGTGATCCCGACATGGACAGAGCGGATCATCGAGAGTGGATTGATCCCCCAGCGAAGGCAGAAGCGCAAGTAGCGTGAAGCGATCTTGCTCTTGCGATGGGTGAAGAGGAGGCCATTGGAGAGGTTTTTTCCCTCAAAGATGCCGAGCATACGTAGCATCGCCACCTGTGCAGCATGCGAACCATGCTTGCCTAAACGGGCGAAGACATCGCCAATCGCTTCGGTGAGAATCGGCTCCCATACCTCTGCATAATGGAAAAGGGTACCATCCTTGTCAAAGATAATCGCCTTGAGTTTGTCATCGCTTTGTGCCATCGTGAGGGTATCATACGTCAAGTAAACTACCCTGCCAAGAGGAGGGCATGTGCATACAATTATCGAACGAACAAAAGAGTTTTCTGCTCAGCTAGAGAGCCTGAACTTCTCCATGGATTGTTACATCTACAACCCCTTGGAGTACGCGTGGGAGATGCATGAGATCTACCTCAAAGAGTACTTCCAACAGCCCACTGAGGTGCTCCTGCTTGGGATGAATCCAGGCCCCTTCGGGATGGCGCAGACGGGAATCCCTTTTGGAGAAATCGATGCAGTCCGTAACTTTTTACGGATAGAAGCGCCGATCGGAAAGCCGATTATCGAGCACCCAAAACGGCCAATTACCGGCTTAGATACTACCAGAAGTGAAGTGAGCGGCCGTCGTTTATGGGGGTTGCTCGCTGAACACTACGGCAGTAGCGAGGCTTTACAGGGAAAGCTTGCTGTCGGCAACTACTGCCCCCTGGTCTTTGTCGACCGAGGACCCACCGGACGGAATATCACCCCTGATAAACTGATCAAAGTAGAGCGGATCGCCTTGGAGGCAGTCTGTGACAGCTATCTTACTGATCTGATTGCATACCTGCAGCCAGAGCATGTGGTAGGAGTTGGGCGGTATGCCCAACAAAAGTTGCTCAAAGTCATCGATCCAGAGGAGGGTCCGAGAATCTCACAGATCCTCCATCCAAGCCCGGCGAGCCCTGCAGCGAACCGTGGCTGGGCAGAACAAGCTCGAGCCCAACTCAAAGAAAGTACTATTTGGGGATGATAAGTCGGCAGGAGTGTGGTAGTATTGACACCCTAACCGAGGGAATATAGGCTTGTAGCGATGTTTTTCACCGTATACGCACCTGCGAAAGTTAACTTGCACCTTGCAGTAGGTCCCAAACGATTGGACGGCTTCCATGCCCTCCATTCCCTCTTTGTGCGCCTCGCTCTCTCCGATACTCTGCACATCACCGCTAAAGATGGCCCCTTTTCCATCACCGTCGATGGACTACAAGCGTTCTGTGAGCCAGGAAAAGACACTTTGAGCAGGATTGCAACGCGCTGGTATGAAGCTACTGGCAAAGAGGTAGGGCTGAGCGTGACAGTGACCAAGGAGATCCCGGTGCAATCAGGGCTTGGTGGGGGCTCTAGCGATGCTGCTGCACTCTTGGGAGTGCTCAATCAAATCGCGCCATTGCCGGAGCGAGAGCGCTTTGCAATCGCCTTGGAAGTAGGCAGCGATATCCCTTTTTTCCTCGCTGATACCCCTGCTGCGATCGTCGAAGGACGGGGAGAAATCATCTCTCCTATCGCCCCTCGGCGACTGCCAATTCTCTTGGTTATGCCCAAAGATTTTGCTGTATCTACTGGTCAAGCTTTCGCAAATCTTGCTAGTATACGGGATATTAGTGATGATTTTAGCCCTAAAACTGAAGAAATCGTAAGAAACTATAACAATAGTTGTGCAACATGGTGCAACGTGTTATATAATGACTTCTGCACAGTAGTCGAGAAAATAGGGTATCTGCAGCAGCTCAATGCGCTCGCTGCGGGCGAACCTGGCTTTTGCTCGCTCACTGGCAGTGGGTCGTGTTGGTTCTATATAAGCGAGGAACAATCCTCGGTAGAACGCGTCAAAGAACGAGTGCTTGATCACTACGGTGGGTCAGTCCACTGGTGGCTGAGTACTACTGACGGATAATGATCGCTAGAGAGTATGGAGGAGCATGTGGACATCTCAGAAGTGCGTGTACGAAAAGTCAACCAGGCAGGAAAATTGAAGGCATATGTCACAGTAACATTCGATGATCAGTTTGTAGTGCATAACATCAAAGTGATCGAAGGAAGAGACGGTGATTTTATAGCGATGCCGAGTCGACAGCTAGCGAACGGCGAGTTCAAAGATGTTGCACATCCGATCAGCAGTGAGTTCAGAGAGTATCTGCAACGGGTGGTCATGGAGGCATACCAGAAAGAGGTCGATATGGAGGATTCAACCGAGTAGCGAATTCGAGCGCTGGACAAAAGTACGATTTTCCGATAGCCTCATATGCGGTATTGGGAAGTCGCCAAGTGGTTAAGGCTCCGGTTTTTGGTGCCGGCATTCGTGGGTTCGACTCCCCCCTTCCCAGACGGGCAATCTGTGCTTTACAGGTTGCCCTTTCTTCTGCCCGCATGGGGCTTGCTCTTCAGCAAAGAAAGCCCCTATACTAGCTAACGCAAGTGGTAGGTGAATACCGCATTGTTATGGTAGTTGGGCCTTCAGGCGCCAACGAGAGTACAAGGAGTTCACAATGAGTGATAATCGAAGCCTAACGGCAAACGAACGAACAGAAGATTTCGGAAGCGCAGGAGCGCGCCGACTCTTACGTGCAGGACGTATCCCTGCAGTGATCTATGGACGGAAAGATGTGGTACACATCTCTCTCGATGCCCATGAGTTTACCAACAAGATGCGCTACTTCTCAGAGACTGCGCTCTTGAAGATTTCCGTAGGGAAGAAAGAACGTGAGGTTTTGATGAAGACCTATCAGGAGGACCTGATCCGAGGCGAAATCAAGCACGTCGACTTCTATGAAATTACCCGTGGTCAGGTGCTGCGCGCGATGGTCTCAATCACCCTCGACGGCAACCCGATTGGTGTCCGTGATGGTGGAGTGCTCGAACAGCTGCTCTACGAGGTGGAAATCGAGTGTCTGCCGTCCGACCTGCCCGAAGTGCTCTCCGTTGATGTCTCTGAGCTTGGACTCAACGAGAACCTCGCACTCGGCGATGTCTCCATCCCCAAGGGCGTTACCGTCC
>DASRNL010000243.1:0-3227 GCA_035647415.1 Sphaerochaeta sp.
GTGTAGGCTGCGATATCTGCTTCACGTAGCTTCGCATCCACATTGATGCCGAGATCCTTATACGGAGCGGCAAAATGAGCGGCATCCCCTTGGGTGTACTTGAGGACGAACGCCGCTTCAGCGCAGTAGATGTCCGGAGCATTCGCTCCACCGCCGGCGAGTGCTTGGTCGAGTGCCGGCATATAGGCGCCATCGGTTGTAGCGATAATCGTCGTCTCAAACTCGTAGTCAAAGTCGGGGTTGAGCTCTTTGAACTTCTTCATCATATTGGGAACTTCATCGGTAAAGCTCCACAAATTGATAACCTTCTTGCCCTCTTTCTCTGCTGCCCCTGCAGCAAAGAGTGAAAGAGTGACGGTGAGCATAAGCAGCACGCTCACTGCAATACGCATGGTTCGTTTCATACGAATACCTCCTTAGCATCGTATCGTGTGCATTTTTACTGGTGTTTTAGGGATACTATTCCCTGTCTACTGTTACTGTAAAACAACAGTGTGCTGCACACCACTAGCCATTCGCCTACTCTTGCTCTAGGACGTTTGTCCTAGATTTTTTGACTCCGTGCCCACTTGATAGCAAATCGGCGGAGCTCTGCCGCATCAGCGATGTCGAGCTTATGCCTAATATTGTCCCGGTAGACGTTGATGGTCTTCACCGAAAGATGCAACGCTTCTCCGATCTCACTGACCCCATAGCCGTGACCGATGAGCCTCAGCACCTCCAGCTCTCGGAGGCTCAACAGCGAGACCGCATCGAGGGTCTGATCCTCCTCACCTACCATCGAGCGCAGCATCCGCTGCTGCATCTCCGGTGATAGATAGACCTTCCCGGCGAGCACCTCTTCGATCGCTTCGAGCAACGACGATGCTGCCTCCTGTTTCATCACATATCCGCGCGCCCCCGCCTTCAGGGCTGCGTTTGCGTAGATCGTCTCATCGTACATCGAGATGATCAAAGAGCGGATCTTCGGGTGGCTGCTTTTGAGGGTGCGAACCAGGTCCAAACCATTCTCCTCGCGCAAGGAGATATCGACTAAGGCGATGTCCACCGGGTGCTCCTCGATGATTGAGAGCGCCTCTGAGATAGAGACCGCCTCCCCTACCACCGTGTAGCCGCGCACATTGCTGATCAACGAGGCGAGGCCTTGGCTGAAGAGGGGGTGATCGTCGACGATGAGAAAATGATGTGTAGATTTCATGGATGCTCCTTCACACTGACGGTCACTACCGTCCCTTCGCTGCTACTATCTACCAATAACGTGGCGTCTGCCATCGCCGCACGGTTGTGCATAATCCGTAGGCCCAGCCCACGGACATTGATCGCATCTGCGATTCCAGTGCCATCATCGCTGATGGTGATCTTATGGCGCAAGGTCCCATCGGGGGCGTGATCGGTGGTGGTAAAAACTTCGATATGGTTCGCATTGGAGTGTTTGATGGCGTTGGTCAACGCCTCTTGGGCAATCCGAAAGATGTTCAACTCCCGCGTCGTATCGGCGATATGGAAGTTTGGGTCGATGTTGATATCGATCTCCACCTCGGCATGGCGGAGGCTCTCGCTGACCAGCGCCTGGAGCCGCTCAGCAAAGCTCGAGGTGGAGAGCTCAAGGGGAATCAGCCCTCGGCTGATTGTCCGCACCTTGGTGATCGCGTTATCAAGATGGTTGCTGACTTCGATAAGGGAGGGGATGGATCTTCCTACCGCCTCTTCAAGCTGCTGATGTGCCGAGGTAGCGAGCAAGGAGATACCAAGGAGGTACTGACAGAGATCATCGTGGAGATCCTGGCCGATGCGCTCCATCGTCCTGGTAGCGATCTCCATCACATCATCCTCCAGCTCGATCCGCCGGGCCATCTCCTGGCGGAGGTTCTTGGTCCGTTCGGCAACCTGCTCCTCGAGGGTTCGTTCATGGATGCGGATCTGTTCGAGCAGCAGCGAACCCTTGAGGGTGCTGGAGATCTGCTCCTGTAAAATCGCATAGAACTCCGGTTCCACCATCCCAAAGGGGACGAGCAGGTAGCCTAGGGGTTCGGAGAGATAGACTAAGGGTAAGAGCACCCACCTGCGCCGTTTCCACTCGGTCCCGAGGACCGAAGGAAGGATCTGGGCCACCTTGAAGGTCTCACTGAAGGCAAGCGGGTTGCTGATAGTATGGGTTGCCATCATCAGCCGTGCTTCTTCGATCCCTTGGGTGAAGGTGACCAAATACCCTTCCCCAAGGCCGAACTGCACCAAGCTCTCCCGCAGGCTGATCAGCAGCTCACTGAGCTCAAAGGTCTGAGAGAGCGTTGCGCTGACTTGCCTAAGGCTCTCAAAGGATTTTTGTACAGCGATACGCTTTGCCGCCTGAAAGCGCCCCAGCCGCTCCCCTAAAAGCGAGCGGGCTGCAGCGAGCATCGTCGCAATCTGCGCTGAGGAGACGGTGTTTGCTTCCAACGCTCGGTGTTTGACGACCGAAAGGTAGTCGTGCCAGTGGTGCAACGCTCCACTGGAGGAGGCGGTCACATCCAAGGCACGGTTCAGTCGCACGATCATCTGATCGTAGTCGTTGGCGTTGATCAACTCCACCAGGTCATCGACCGCTGCTCGTTCAGCGATTCGAGCGTGCTGAGGAAGCTGTTCTAACCCCAAGGTCAATCCGATATGGGGGTTACACCCACAGGATTCTCTGATGACCGGGGTACACGGTAAACTCACATGCTCCACATCCCCCCCAGCCATAAGGCGATCGAGCATATCGACAGCGAGAACCCCCATCTCATAGAGCGGCTGAGCGACGGTGGTGAGGGGGGGAATCGCATAGCGAGGTGGATCTACTCCATCAAAGCCCACCACCGAGACGGCGTCGGGGACTGCAATCTCCTGGCTGGCGAGCTCCTCTAGAGCACCGAGGGCCATCCAGTCGTTGAGACAGATTAAGGCATCGAAGGGGACAGCGGATGCTAAGAAATGCTGGACCGCTTCGTGTCCGGACTCCTCGGTGAAGGCGCCATCGTAGACAAGCTCGTCCTCTAAGGGAAGGCGGTGCTCCTTCAGCACCTCCTGGATGGCGGCAAAACGGGTGATCGACTCCTGGTGGGTAGGAGGGCCTTTGATAACAGCGAACTTGCTCCTCTTATGGACGGTGATCAGATGCTCAACGAGCTCACGCACCCCCTTATCCCCCTCGACGGTGATATCGCTCATCCCCTCCAAGGGCATGCCTATTGAGACGCTGGGAATCGATG
>DASRNL010000244.1:0-6231 GCA_035647415.1 Sphaerochaeta sp.
CTTGCCATCCAGAGGGTGCCAGGGATATCGACCATACTCTGAATCGACTCGCCGCTAGCAAGGCGCTCGGCGATCGTGAGGGTCTGCAGCTCCCCCATCCCGTAGACGAGCAGGTCTGCCTTGGCATCGAGAAGGATCGGGCGGCGGACCGTATCGCTGTGGTAGTCGTAGTGGGCAAGGCGGCGTAGGGACGCCTCGATTCCGCCGATGATCAAGGGGGTTTCTCTCCCATAGGCTTGGCGGGCGAGGTTGGTGTAGCGTAAAATCACCCGGTCGGGGCGCAGGCCAGCCTTGCCACCAGGGCTATAGGAGTCCTCGCTGCGAAGGCGATTGTTTGCCGTATAATGTGCTACCATACTGTCGATATTTCCACCGCTGATCATCGCACAGAGGCGAGGCTTACCCATGGCAAGAAAATCTTTGGTTGAGTTGTACTCTGGTTGTGCGATAATACCTACAAGATATCCCGCTTCCTCTAAGAGGCGACCTAAGAGTGCTGCTGCAAAAGAGGGGTGGTCAACATACGCATCAGCGGTGATAATAGCGATATCGATATGTTGGACGCCTCGAGCAGTGAGATCTCTTTGTGAGGTCGGAAGAAAGGCAGAGCGAGGGGAGTAGGTTTTCACATCGCATATGATAGGATATTGCCCAACGGGTGTAAATAGAGATTGAGAGGCGAAAGAGTGAGCGAACAAGCGTTAGAACTGGAGATAGAGCAAACGGTGTATGTCATCCTCAACCCAAGAGCTGGCAAGGGGAAGGCGAAGCGGCTGGAGCGGAAGATCCGCGCAGCCTTAGGTAATCGGGCGACGATGGTAGTGACCACCGAAGCAGGCGGAGCGAAGGTGCTCGCCTACGAGGCTGCCAAGGCGGGGTGGAAAATAGTCGTCGCCGCCGGAGGCGATGGGACAATCAACGAAGTGGTCAATGGGATCCTCAGGGCTGAGGAGGAAGGGGTTGCAAAGCCGACTATCGGCATCATCCCCGTCGGCAGGGGCAATGATTTTGCTTGGGCGTTACAGCTGCCCACCACGATCGAAGAGTCGATCGACCTTATCTTCTCAGGTCGCACCAAAGAGATCGATGCGGCGATCTCCTATGGTGGGAACTATCCTGAAGGACGGTACTTTATCAATGGGTTGGGAATTGGCTTTGAGCCCTTGGTGAACTTTGCCGCCTCCTCTTTCAAGCGTATCAGTGGAACCTTTAGCTATGTAATCGCCCTCATCAGGGTGATGATCAACTACCCTAAGGCATACGCCATAGAGGTAACCTTAGACGATACGGAGTTTCACCTCGAGAGCCAGCAGATTTCCATCTGTAATGGCAGGCGGATGGGGTCTGCTTTCATCATGGCTCCCAACGCCCGCTACGACGATGGGCTTTTGGATGTGGTCTATACCAACAGGCCGCTGCGGCAGCGGAAGTTCATCCCGCTGGCGATGCATGTGCTCAAAGGGAGTCAGACGAACTTAGAGGAGTTCACCGAACAGCGGGCTAAGCGAGCACGATTTTATGCACCAGATCATCTGATGCCGGTACACGTCGATGGGGAGGAGATTAGCCTCGGATGCCACGAGATTTCTATCGAAATCCGTGAGAAGGCAGTGACAATTTTTGCGTAAGTTTGCAAAACCATGTCCAGAGGTGGCCCTGCCAATTTTTGGCTCAACCACCTCTGTTTCACTGTATTAGAAAACTATTCTGCAAGTGCCTATAGGATAATCGATTACCGCCCCAAAAGTCAGAAAATGGGGTATAATAGGTGAAATAGGGGGTCTTTCCTTCCCTTCGTATAGATTCGATTGACTTCTCTGAAAAGAGAGTATATCTTTAACAATGCGCAATTTTTGTCGTTTCCCCACGATTAAGGAGTTTTCACGTTGATAAAGGATATGGTACCGCTCGTGCATTTTTATGACCAAGACTTCGTCGATATGTACAAGAGGTCTTGGGTATGGATAGACGAACTATGGAAGAGCGGAACCGAAACCAATGGATATACAGGATCATACCTCGGCTACCCAGAGCAAGAGACGTTCAGTCAGTATCTGCACTCTCTAGCCTCTCTCTTTTTGGTCTATAGTAATCAGCATAACTCACCCTTTGGGTTGCTTGATTACTTCTACAGCAAGCAAGAAGCAAACGGAGCGATTCGTAGCGAATACTCCGTAGCTGATGGAAAACCGGTCTATACTGCAGCAAACCCAGAGGGGGTTGCTCCGCCACTCTTCGCCTACGTTGAGTTTGGCTTCTACCATAAGATCGGCAACAAGAAACGGCTCAAAGAGATCGTCCCGATCCTTGAGCGTCACTACTCCTGGTTGCAGGCGACCTTCCAGAAGCCCAACGGACTCTTCAGTGTTCCCATCGAAGCGTGCTATACCGGCAATATCCCCCGTAAAGATACCTTCTACCCGCTGGACTTTAATGCACAGCTCGCCGTCTTCGCCCTCTATATGTCGGCGATTGGGGATATCCTCAACGACAAGGAGCTGAGCTTCCGCTATAAGCGGATCTACTTCTCCCTGAAGACGAGAATCAACTCGATGATGTGGGACTCCAAGACGAACTTCTACTATGACCTTGATAAGAAGGAGCAGCGGGTCGGAGGCAAGTTCATCGGTGCCTACTGGACGCTCCTTGCCGAGATCCCCAACGACGAGCATGCGGCGTATATGATCGACCAGCTCAAAGATCCGAAGGAGTTCGGAACCGATAACCCCTTCCCCAGTGTGCCGGTCTCCTCGCCTGTATATAGTGAAGATGGCAATGGATACTGCGGAGGAGTGGTCCCGGTGAACACCTATATGGTGCTCAAGGGCTTGGAGAAGTATGATCAGTTCGTCTACGCCCGAGAGTGTGCGATCCGACATATGTACTTCATCCTCGATACTCTCCATCCTGATGATGAGAAGCAGACCGGCGATGTCTGGGAGGCGTACCTGCCCAACAAGGAAGGGTTCTCGACGACCAAGGAAATTGCAGGCTTTCCCCGCAGAAGGCTCATGCCGATTGTCGGTCTCGCTACGATCACCTTGATGATCGAGAATATCATCGGCTTGGAGATTTCGCTTCCGAGAAAGACCGTCGATTGGAAGATGGTCAGCCTTGAGGAGATGGGGATTGAAAACCTCTCACTGAAGCGCAATATGATCACCATCCTCAGCAATAGAACCGAACGAGGGTGGGAGATTCGCCTCGAGAGTGAGAAGCTCTACTACTTCACCATCAAGATTCTCGATGAGGATAAACAGAAGACTCTTCCGATCCCCTCAGGCAAGTGTTCGATGCTCATCGATAAACTCTGATTCCCATGGTTTGGTTAGGAAAGATTACCGGCGGTATCATCGGCCTGCTCTTTGGCGGGCCGGTCGGTATGGTTATCGGGATCTTTATCGGCCATCAGTTTGATAAGGCGACTCGGGTAGAGTATACCGCCCAGCCGACCTCCCTCGACCAGCGACAGATGTACTTCTTCGCAGGTGCCTTCTCCCTCTTAGGGAAGGTTGCTGCGATCGATGGATCGGTGAGTGAACAAGAACGAGCTCGGGTGATTGCCTTCATCAACACCCAGCTACGCCTCTCAACCCAGCAGGCCCAGCTCGCCCTCTCGATCTTTGAGACAGCGAGCAAGAGTGAGGAGAGCTTCGACCATATTGCGATGCAGTTTGCACAGACCTTCCGGTTCGAGCCAGCGATCCTGCAGGTGGTGCTGGAGATGCTCGTGCAGGTCGCTATCGCCGATGGCAGAATTACCACCGCCGAAGAGGCGTTGGTTCGTAGAGCTGCTCAGATCTTCGGCTTCCCAATGCACATCGTCGATCACTTTATCGCCCGCTATAGCCCCCAGGCAGCTCCGAACAACAAGGCGTATGCAACCTTAGGACTCAGCCCCTCCGCTAGCGATGCTGAAGTAAAGGCAGCCTATAGAAGGCTTAGCCGAGAATTCCACCCTGACACCCTAGCCTCCCAGGGGATGGGCGATGAGTTTAGCGCCCATGCGACCGCCAAGTTTCGAGATATTCAAGAAGCATGGGAGACGGTGAAAACCGAGCGAAAGATCTCCTGACGCTATACAACTTTCAGTCTCAAGTGATACAACAGTCCACAAGTAACAATAGATCCTAGCCGTAGAGGCAAGCAGACGATCTACAGAGATTCTAGTGCCTGTACCATCGGTATGGGAGAGTTTTCTTATGATTGCCAGAGAGAGAAGCTGATGATAGGCTGAGTGATAGGAATAGGAGGTGAAGAGCATGCGTATAGAACAGATAATCGAAGAGTTTGCTATTTCAGGAAAGCTGGAGAAGTTGAAGGCGAACAAAGAAGGGTTGATTAACAACACCTATATCTCCACCTTCGTGGATGAAGATGGAGTACAAACCAAGTATACCCACCAGCGGCTGAACCGCAGCGTCTTTACCGACCCTGAGGCGGTGATGAACAATATCCTAGCTGTCACCACCTACCTCCAAGAGCAGGTGGCGCACCTTGAAGATGCTTCTCGACGCTCTTTGACTTTGGTCCCCAGCAAAAGTGGAGCGTGGTGGGCGTACGATAGCGATGGGGAGCTCTGGCGCACCTATCGCTTCATCGACCAAGTGGATACCTTCTCCTTTCTTACCGACACTTCGCTCGCCCACCGCTTCGGCAGTGCGGTAGCTACCTTCCAAAAACACCTCGCTGACTTTCCAAGCGATCGCTTAGTCGATACCATCGCAGACTTCCATCACATGGGCAGGCGGTATGAGCAGTTCGAAGCAGCGGTGGCCAATGACCGTGTCTCCCGCCTCAGGCATGTGCAAGAGGAGGTCGCTTTCTTTGTTGAGAACAAAGAGCGAGCGATGGCCCTCACCGATGCTCTTGAAGCAAACCAGGTACCGCTACGGGTAACCCACAACGATACCAAGGTAAACAATGTGCTCTTTGATAGCACAACGGGAGAGGGGATCTGTATGATCGACCTGGATACCGTCATGAAAGGTACCCTCCTCTTTGATACCGGGGACATGATCCGAACCGGGTGTATCACCGCTGCTGAGGATGAGCCTGATTTGAACAAGGTCGGCTTTGACCTAGAGCTTTTCACCGCTTTGATCGGCGGCTACCGCTCAGTAGCTGATACCTTCCTGACCGATGTTGAGCGCTCGCTGCTCGCCGAAAGCGGCAGAGCGATCACCCTCATCATGGGCCTGCGGATGCTAAGTGATTACTTAGCAGGAGACGTCTACTACCAGGTGAGCTATCCAGATCACAACCTCGCCCGCACCCGCACCCAGATCAAGCTCATTCAAGAGATGGATAGGCAGTGGGATAAGCTGCTGGCAGTGTGCTCGTAGTGTTTATGCGTTGGCCAAGACAGAACGTGCTCCTGGAGTGTAGGCATCGCGACTGCTTTGAACATAGCCCTTCAATGGTGAGTATGCAAGCAGAAGCAGCGCTCTGTTGCGCTGCTTCACTGCTGAATCTCTTCTGATTAAAATACTATCTAGCAAGGGGCGTGTTTAAAACTGTACTCGCCCACGCAACGATCGGGCGAGGGTGATGCGATCAGCATACTCAAGATCGCCGCCGATCGGCAGCCCACTCGCTAAGCGGGAGATCGAAAGCTCCGGATGACCCTGGAGGATATGCCGGATATAGAGGGCGGTAGTATCCCCCTCTTCGGTCGGGTTGGTAGCGATGATGACCTCTTTGAACGCCCCATTTTCAATCCGCTGGAGCAAACGATCGAAGCTCAGACGCTCCGGGCCGATTCCGTCGAGGGGGCTGATCGCTCCGCCGAGCACGTGGAAAAGCCCATCGAAGGCACCGCTTGCTTGGATCGTCAGCACGTCCTGCGGCTCTTCTACCACACAGATTTGACTCTGGTCTCTGCTGTTGTCGCTGCAGATGGGGCAGGGGTCGGTCTCGGTAAAGGAACCACAGACCGAGCAAGGGAAGATTATCTCTGCGATCGCAGCGATCGAATCTCCTAAGCTCTGGTTATAGTGTGGGTCGCTTTTTATCAAGTAATAGGCGATGCGGCTGGCGCTCTTTGGCCCGATACCTGGCAGACGGGTCAACTGTTTAATAAGGGTCTCTAGTGCGGTCATGCTATGCCTTTTGGAAGGTCGCAGCAGCTTTTAGGCCTTCATCTTGGATCTTCTGCTGGATCTTGTTGGTCGCATCGTTGAAGGCGCTCTGCAGCAACACCGTCAACATCTGGATATTGGTAGGGTCGAC
>DASRNL010000245.1:0-5227 GCA_035647415.1 Sphaerochaeta sp.
ATATATTAGAGAATTAGAAGCAACAATCGTTGGTATCGAAGGCGATGCGCTTATCCTCGATACAACCATCTGCTACCCCGAAGGCGGAGGCCAAGGGGGGGATCGCGGATTCATCGATACAACTCGACTGCTCGATACCCAACTTGATGCCCAAGGAAGAATTCTCCACATCGTGGAGAAGCAGATTTTCAGCGTAGGCGATACAGTGATGATCAAGTTGGATTGGGAGCGTCGGTACCACTTCATGCAGATGCACACCGCCCAGCATATGGCCAGTGGCATTCTGCACCAAACTTTTGGTATCGGGACGCGCAGCGTCCACCTCGGCGAAGAGATTATGACCATCGAAACCGATGCCACTGTGATCGAGGAGGCGATCATCGCCTCCCTCGAGAAGCAGGTAAATGCCCGTATTGCAGAGAATAGAAGCACCGCTATAGACGAACATACCCGCGAAGATGCCCTTGCCCTTGGCTTACGGCGCTCTATTAAAGTAGAGACCCCTACCGTGCGTCTGGTGAGTATCGATGGGGTGGATACCATCGCCTGTGGTGGTTTACACGTCAAAGAGACCAGCGAGATCGGCCTCTTCCTCTATGTAGGAGAGGAGCGGATGCGCGGCCATGTGCGCTTGATCTTCTGTGTCGCTGACCGAGCATGGGAGAGGGTTCGCTCCCACCGCCGAGCAGTGGATGCATTGGGCACCCTCTTCAGCGCCCCGGTGGATGTTCTAGCAGCAAGTGCAGAGCGGGCGGTAGAGGCTGCAAGTGTAGAACGGAACAAGCTCGCCCGCCTTGAGGCCCTTTATGCAGAGGCGCGCCTTACCCAGGAGATCGCTCGTGCCCAAGAGCAGGGACTTTCTGCCTTCCATTGGGCAGTAGAGGAGGAGATCCCCCTCGCTGCCATCGCCCAGGGGAGTGCTCCTGTATCCAACCTGCTTCTGTGTGCCACCAAGAGTGAAGGAGAAAACTTCCTCTGGTTGATTATCGCCAAAGGAGCAGGGAGTGCCTCCTTCGACTTCGCTGCGTTTCGTTCAGCTTACTTTGCTGAGTTTGCTGCAAAGGGTGGCGGTAGAGCACCGCTGTATCAAGGCAGAGGTACCGGAGATGGTGCTGCATTTGCTGCTCGTGTCTTGGAGGCCTTCACATGAGTGTGCCTAAGCAGCTAGAGGGCTTTTTAGCGAAGTTTGGGTATGTGGATGAAGCAGGGGAGCTGCGGGTAGGCAGATTAGTCTTTCATACTCTCTTATTGATGCTTCTCTTACTCGGTGTGTACTGGAGTGCCTTTCGAGTTGTTGTGGCGATGGGGTGGGATACCGACAGTAGACTCCGTACCTTCTTGGATGAGTTTGGGGTCTCTGGGGTTGCCACCTATGTCTATATAGTAGATCTCTTCATCCTGCCGATGACCGTCGATATCATCTGGCCCTTTGTCTTCTCCTGGTCCTTTGTGAAGGCGACGGTGGTGCTCGGTAGCGCCAGTGTTGCCGGAGCCCTCACCGGCCACCTGGTGGGCAGGCTCTTAGGAAGACTGCCGTTTTTCCAACGCTGGGTGGAGGTGATTATCAGTTCTGACAGCAGAAACCTGGTGGAGCGCTATGGGGTCGGTGCGATTATCTTAAGTGGACTCTCCCCCTTACCATTTTCCACCATCTGTATTGCAACAGGGGTGCTGCGCCTGCCTTTTTGGCGAGTAGCAGCTGCCACCTCAGTACGCTATGGGCGGATGGCAGTCTACTACCTGATCTTCCAGGGCTTTATTTTTTAAGCAGCGCTCTTATTTCAGCAGCGACCAACTCAGTTCGCATCACACTGTCGCCGGTGTAGTCATCGGCATTGAGGAGCTCAGCGACCTCTTCGGCTGTGAAGTGTTCGCTGACCATCGGGTCCTGCTGCAGAAGTGAGAGCAAGGGATTAGGCTTGCCTCGCTGCACTGCATCCCATGCCTTGAGGCTCTGCTCGCGGATCATCTCATGGCCCGCTTGGCGGTCTGCTCCCTTCTTTGCTAGCTCCATCAAGAGCCGTTCGGTGGCGGCAAAGATCGCATAGCTGTCGAGGTTCCGCTGGATCCCGGAGGGGTGGATCTGCATTCCCTCTATTACCCTCAGTGCTGTTACCAAGACCTCATCGCTTGCTAAGAAGATGCCAGGGAGGATGATTCTTCTGTTGGCACTGTCATCGAGGGTACGCTCTAAGAGATTGTTCCCCACATTATACCAAAGCGGGGTAATTTGAGCTTCAACATAGCGACAAAGGCTGTCGATCTTCTCGCTGTGGATCGGGTTGCGCTTAAAGGGCATCGCAGAAGATCCCACCTGCATCGCAGCGAAGGGCTCGCTCCACTCGCCCATCGGTGGGGCTTGTAGGAGGCGGAAGTCAAAGAAGAGTTTATGCACGGTTGCCGCTAGAGCTGAGAGCGCCTGGCCGATGAAGAGGTCCTGTTTACGGGTATAGACTTGGGTGGCGGCGCTATAGGCACTGAGGCCAATTTCAGCCATCACCTGATCTTCAAGCTCCTTGGTACTCATCCCGGTACCGCTGAGCAGCTCTGCATAGCTAGCAGCGGTTCCCACCGCTCCCTTCATCCCCTTGCCGCGGATCCGGTCGCGTACACTGCGCAGCTGAATTAAATCCTCACCGAGGTCTTGGGCGTGCTGAGCGAGGCGGTAGCCCACGGTGGTAACCTCTGCAGGTTGGATATGGGTGAAGGCCATCGTCGCGAGCGCTTTGGTCTCCTCCATTTTCTTTAGGAGGGAAGAGAGGAGCGCTTCAAGACGTTCGATGATCAAGGAGAGCGCCTCCTTGAGCCTCAGAGCATCCATATTATCCAACACATCCATGCTGGTCGCCCCGAGGTGGATGATAGCTCCGGCATTGGGGCACTGCTCCGCCCATGCCTTGATCTCAGCCATCAGGTCGTGATGGATCTGAGCTTCAATTTCACTGGCACGCTTGATATCGATCTTATCGGCGGTTGCTACCAACTCAGCGAGCTGCGCTTCGCTTACCAAACCTACGGTGCTCTGTGCACGGGCTAAGGCGATCCAGATACGCCTGAGGATCTTGCGTTTATGCACCTCGCTAAAGAGAGTGCGCATTTCAGTCGATCCATAGCGCCAAGTAAAGGGAGAGATAAAGGTGTCGTGGGTATACTCTTGCATAGTGCCTCCACCACTGACTCTATAGCTTGTATTCCGTTGGGTCAATAAATGGCTATACATTGACAGAAAAACATTAGCGTGCACGCTAAGGGGTGCGTGCAAAGAGGTGAGGAGCTACTGCACCGAACGCTTTCGCGTAGGACGGTGCGATTACCCGATCAGTTCGTGACTCTTGTGAGGACTCCTGGAGCAAGTTCCGCTGAATGGAGTGGAGGACTTCCTTCCGCAGAACTTACAGACGTACTGTCGTTGTTCTGCAATCAGCTCGTGACTCTTATGCGGACTTCTGGAGCAGGTTCCACTGAACGGCGTGGAAGACTTTCTTCCACAAAACTTACAGACATATGCCATAGTGTTTCTCCTCAGTACTGATAGTTTCAGCGTAGGGGGAGGGGGTACAGAAGTCAGAAAATACTTGCTCACAGTGTACAGAAAATACTTGCTCACAGTGTATATACTATGGCTATTTGCAAGATATCACAGTCTCTGTAGCGAGGAGTGTGTCGGCAGTAGGAGGGAGCGAAAACAGCTGAAAGGATCCCTCAATTGGAGTGCGTTGCAAAAAGATAGGCAATTGGTGATACTAGCTACTACTATGCAAAGAGTGATTTTTCCTCAGATAGAAAGCAATCTTCACACCCACTCCCACTACTGTGGGCACGGTAGTGGTGAAATCAATGACTATGTCACCTCCGCGGTGGATGCAGGGATCACCCTGCTGGGCTTCAGCGAGCATGCTCCCTTTGCAGATGACCGATACCATAGCACCCGCATGGCGTACGCCAAGCAGTCTAACTATGAGGCTGATGTGCGTAGTGCCCAAGCGAGTGCGACAGGGGTAACGATCCTCTTAGGGTATGAGTGTGACTATCATCGAACGTATCATAGCTATCTTGCTGAGCTTGCCCAAAGGGTCGACTATCTCATCGGTGGGGTGCACTACTTGAACCAGAGCCACGAGGCAGATTGGCCGGTCTATGGCTCAGCGATAGATAAAAAAGCGCTACACCGCTACGCAGATCGCTATGTAGCGATGCTACAGAGCGGGATCTTCCTCTTTGGGGTACATCCTGATCTCTTCTGTCACCGCTACCACAGCTGGGACAGCGAGACGATTGCCATCAGCAAGGCGATCATCGAGTGTGCTATTGCAGAAGGGGTTGCCTTGGAGATCAATGGCTATGGACTGCAGAAGCTGGTAGTTCCTACCGCCACCGGGAGGACCCACGGCTATCCGAACACCGACTTCTGGCACTTAGCGGGCCAGTATCCCGACCTAGTGGCAGTTTCCTCAAGCGACGCCCATAAGCCTGGTGATATAGGCTATGGGCGCATAGAGACTGCGGCCCTTGCAAAGGAGGCGGGGTTGAAAATCGCCTCCTACCAAATAACAGGTAAAACGCTCACACTCGTATAATAGTATGAGGGACCGAAGCCCCTCATGTTACTGCTGCTGTGTTCCCTTCTTTTAGATCAATCCAAGGGATTGGAGGAACTCCTGGGCTACCTGTTCAACCGGGTTGCCCAGGACATCAACAAGGTAGTTCAGTTCAGCCATCGTCTCATCGTTGATCTTCCCCCCTAAGAGATTGAGGACCTGTCCAACTTCAGGATGTTTCTCTAGCACCTCTGCTCGCACCACCGGGGCTGCGTGATAGGGTGGGAAGAAGCTCTTATCATCCTCTAACACCCGCAGATCATACTGCTTGATGGGACCGTCGGTGGAGAAGGCGTCGGTGATATCCATATCACCTTTGCCGATCGCCTGGTACTTCAGTGAGGTGTTCATCTTCATCGGCTCGCCCTTAAAGGAGAAGCCGTAGTGGGCGACGAGCCCATCAAAGCCATCCTCGCGGTCGAAGAACTCATGCTCTGCTCCGAAGACCAGTTTGTCTGCCACCGCGATTACATCGCTATAGGTTTCTAGGTTGTACTGCTCCTGTATTTCAGCGGTAACCGCCAGAGTATAGGTGTTGTTAAAGCCAAAGGGCTTGAGCCAGATGATATCCCAGCGCTCAGCCATCTCTTGTTGTACGACTTTGTAGGACTCTTCGGGGTCCTTGATCA
>DASRNL010000246.1:0-2755 GCA_035647415.1 Sphaerochaeta sp.
TTATTATCGTATTTTATCCTTGTTATCAAGGAGCTACCATCATCAAGCGATGCCGCCAAATCTATAACCTGCTTAAAGAGTTGGTCGATTCCCCACCGCTGCATCAGAACCGCATAGGAAAGAGGAATCTCTACGGTCGGAATCTGCTGTTGGTAGCTTGCCGCATCACTGTTATCAATCGCTATCAGCTGCTCATCCTCGATGAGGTAAAATCCTCCCTCGGCACTGACGACCACCGGGCTATCGATCAAGCCCAGATGGGCGTGCAGGGTGTTGGGAAGACCGCGTTTGAGCTCTGCTGCTGCTATCGGTCCGACTGCCAAAAGATCGGCTAAGAGGGCTTTGCGCTTGAGGCGCAAGAGCTGCACCCCTACCTGCGAGGAGAGCAACACCTGAGCTTGCTGCGGGACTGTCTCCGGTCCACCGGCGATGCTGACTGTCACCTTGGTCACCGTATACCGGGGGTTGGTGTAGAGCCAAACGCCAAAGATCAGGATCCCAAAGGCCAAGAGCAAGAGGAAGATTCGAGCTCGCAAGGAGAGTCTACTCATCTGCTCCTCCTACTTTCAATGCTCGATGGATAAAGGCACTGCTGATGAGGATGACAAAGAGGCTTGTACCCCCTTGGCTGAAGAAGGGCAACGGGATTCCAGTCGGTGGAAGCAACGCCGTCACCACTGCAAGGTTCAAGAACGCCTGCAGAAGGACCATCGTCGTCAGCGAAAAAGCTGTAAGGCTGAAGAACCGATGCTTCTCTTGGCAGCGCTGTGCCGCTTTGTACCCAAAGAGGGCGAAGGCGATAAAGAGAGCGAAAATCAAAAGCACCCCTATAAAGCCAATCTCCTCTGCGATCGAGGCAAAGATGAAGTCACTGTGGACCTCCGGGAGGATCCCTTGCTTATAGATGCCATTGCCGACCCCTACGCCAAAGATACCTCCACGGCGGATCGCTTTGAGGCTCACCCCTACCTGATAGTTGATACCCCGTGGATCTAAGGTCGGCAAGAGGAAGGCTGCGATGCGTCGCACGCGATAGGAGTGGCTGAAGAGCAGCAGCAGCGCAGGGGGGACAGCAAAGGCTCCCAAAAGGACGAGATAACGCATCTGTAGCCCCGCTGCTACCAAGGTCAAAGCAGCTTGACCAAAGAGCAGGAAAGCGGAGCTATAGTCTTTAGTAGCAAGCACTAAAGCGGTCAGCCCAAGCCCTACTGTAGCGGGGATAAGAAAGGTTTTCATAGTCAGCTCTTCTTTTTGGCGCTTCACAAAATAGGAGCCGTAAAAGAGCGCTAACGCGAGCTTTGCAAACTCAGAAGGCTGGAGGCTTGGCAAACTGCCGATGGCTAGCCAGCGTCGAGATCCGAACTTCTGCTGGCCAAAGGAGGAGCCGACGGTCAACAGCAAAAGCGCGATGATGCCGACGAGAAAAAGGGTGGAAAGCGGGTAGATCCACTTTTCTGGTATGAGGTGTACCACCAGCATCGGAAGCAGCGCCAACAGGGCGAAGCGCAGCTGCCTGGTGAAGAAATAGGAGTGCTCTCGGCCAAAGGAGAGTGCCTCATTGTAGGAGGCACTATAGAGCATGACCAGACCGATGGCGGTCAACAGTATGGTGGTTGAAAAGAAAAGGAACGGAGCGTAGTCGCCCGCTTTGATCGAGCGTGCTCGGGTGCGTTCAACTGGGTAGCGGCTCTGATAATCCATGCTGCCCCCTACCACAGTATGAGTAAGGAGAGGACTCCACAGATCCAGGAGATGAGGACGAATCGGCGCACGATTGTCGTCTCCCCTACCCCCTGCAACTCATAGGCATGGTGCAGGGGCGCGATAGTGAATACCTTGCGTCCGAACCGTCTGATCGAGATGATTTGAATCAGGCTGCTCGCCAGCTCAACAAGAAAAATCCCCCCAGCGAGGAAGATCATCAGCTCGATACCCATAATCAACGCTGAGATTCCGATATATGCTCCGAGGGCGTGGCTCCCCAAGTCCCCCATGAAGTACCGGGCTGGATACTTGTTGAAGAGGAGAAAGATTACCACCGCCCCCAACAGGGCAGTTGAAGTGGGCGTGAGCCTGCTGAAAGCGGTGGCAACCACAAGGAGGAGCAAAGGAAGACTGGCTCCGGCAGCTAAGCTGTCCAGGCCATCGACAATATTCACTGCATTGACAAAGTACAAAAGATAGCAGAAAGCAAAGAGGTAGTACCCTGCATGCAGATTCATTGAAAAAGGTCCCAGAGCGAGGGTGGTAGTAAGCACCCCCGCTTGGGCGGCGAGGAGTAAGATGATGATTGCTGCCAAAGCTTGTAGGAGGAACTTGCTCTGGGTGGTGATTCCATCGGAACTGTTTCGCCGTTGTTTTGTCCGATCATCGATATATCCAATCGTGCTAAACAGCACCATCGCTACCAAAGGTATATAGAGCGCAGGGTCGCTCAGCTGTGGATCAAAGAGGGAGACGAGGATGGTGGCCAGTACGAAGACCACCCCACCGATGAGTGGAGTTCCCTCTTTCTCCTTTTGGACAGCCTGAAGCTCCTCTTTTACCACAGCACCGCTGTGCTTAGCGCGAAGGAGCAAGAGATGAGAAAAAATATAGGAGAGGGTGGCACCGCTAGCTAGGAGTATGAGGAGTCTAGCCATAGGCGCCCCACCTGCTGGTAAGCGAGGGTACGAGGCGGTCGATCGCTACGCTTCTGCTGCCCTTTAAGAGCACCAGATCCCCCTCTTGCGTCTCCCGCCCTACCCGCTCTTGG
>DASRNL010000247.1:0-6320 GCA_035647415.1 Sphaerochaeta sp.
CGCTCTTTTATTGTGTTTCGATCAGCAGCTTTGAAGCGGTCCTCAAGCGCACCGCTCCGTTGATTGGAGCGCATACGACCGTGATGGATACCTGTTCGGTAAAGCGCTACCCCGCTGATTGGATGCGCACCTACCTGCCAGAGTCGGTGGAGTGTATCGCCACCCACCCGATGTTCGGCCCTGATAGCGGCAAGGATGGAATCGTAGGCCTGCCGATGATCCTCTCTCCGGTGCGTGCCAAGACGAGCACCTTCGCCTGGTGGGAAGCGGAGTTCTCCCGTTGGGGCTTGCAGGTCATCTCGATGAGTGCCGACCAGCACGACCAGGAGGCAGCGTGGTCCCAGGGGATCACCCACTTTATCGGCCGCACCCTCAAGGAGCTGAACATCCAACCTACCGATATCGCCACCACCGGCTATAAGACCCTCCTTACGGTGATGGAGCAGACCTGTAACGACCCGATCCAGCTCTTTTATGATCTACAGCGCTACAACCCCTACGCCAAGCAGATGCGGATGGGCTTACGCGGGGCGATCGCCTCGGTGATGGAGCAGCTCAAGAGCCAGGAGGAAGAGCTGTGAAGGTCTGTGTCTACACCTTCGGCTGCCGGCTCAATCAGTGTGAAAGCGAAGCGATCGCTGACGCGTTCGTACAGGAGGGCTTCAGCGTAGTCGGAGCGAATAAAAAGAGTGACCTCTATGTGGTGAACACCTGTACGGTGACCAGCAAGGCGGAGCAGAAGGCGCGGCGGATGATCCGCAAGTTCGCCCAGGATGGTTTTGTCCTGATCACCGGCTGCTATGCTGAACTCAACGCCGAAGAGCTACAGGTCCTTGCAGAGAATATCTTCGTAGTCCCCCTCTCCAAGAAGGCCCAGCTGTTGCGCTTCCCTCGCCACCTGCAGAGCTCCTTGCTCGCAGGCTTTACTATCGCCGAAGCGGCACACTCCTTCGGTGATGAAACGGCGTCGGTCTTCGACTACGATGCCGCCTCCTTCTCCTACCATAGCCGTGCCTACCTCAAGGTACAGGATGGCTGTGACAATAGCTGCGCCTACTGTAGGGTGCATGTCGCCCGCGGTAAGGCAGTGAGCCTTGAGTATGAGACGGTGATCGAACGTGCGCTGGCCTTAGAGGCAGCAGGGTTTCAGGAGATCATGCTCACCGGGGTGAACTTGACGATGTACGACCACCAGGAGGGGGGCTTAGGGGGGCTGCTATCGGCTCTGCTGCCGAAGCTCTCCCCCAGCAGTCGAATCCGCCTCTCCTCGATGGAGCCCGATCATATCGATGATACGCTGATCGACATGCTTGGGGACAAGCGGATGCAGCCGCACTTTCACATCCCCATCCAAAGCGGCAGTGACCGGATCCTCAAGCGGGTAGGGCGCAAATATACGACCTCGGATGTCCAGAAGATCATAGCAAAGCTACAGGCGGTGAAGGAGGACCCCTTCATCGCAGCGGACTTTATCACCGGCTTACCCGGCGAAAGTGAGGAGGACTTTGCGCTGACCAAGGAGTTGGTCCAAAGCGTCGGCTTCTCTTCGCTGCACGTCTTCCCCTTCTCTCCACGACCGGATACCCCGCTTTATCACAGCAGCGACCGTATCCCTGAGTACCTCCGCGATGAGCGAGCTAAAGAGCTACGGAGCATCAGCTCTGCGCTGCTAAGCGCCTATCGAGGGCGCCAGAGTAGCCGTAGTGCAGAGGTGATTTTGCAGAATCGGCGCGGCGGTGTATGGCATGGCTTAGGTGGCAACTACCTCGATGTGATCATCGAGGAGCCGCCACTCTTTGGACGGGAGGGGATGCTCGTCAGTGGGCGCTTTGCTTCTGAAATTCCTGCCACCGGGCGTATCGGCTTTACCGTGAGCGCTCCGGTAGCCTAACCTCACTTGCCACGCTCTCGGATCGTCATCTTTGGATCGGCGATCAGAACCAGGGAGTTCGGTGGCACCGAATCTTTAATCCACACGTTCGATCCAATCGTCGAGTTCTTGCCGATGGTGATATCACCGAGAATCGTTGCATTGGCGTAGATGGTCACATTGTCTTCGATCGTCGGGTGGCGCTTAAGGCCCCGGATCAGGGTCCCTCGCTCATCCTTAGGAAAACTCAGGGCCCCGATGGTCACCCCTTGGTAGAGTTTCACATTATCGCCGATAATCGTCGTCTCCCCGATCACCGTACCGGTGCCGTGGTCGATGAAGAAGGAGGTGCCGATCTGTGCCCCGGGGTGGATATCGACCCCGGTCTCGCTATGGGCTTGTTCGCTCATCATCCGTGGGATGAGGGGAACATGCAGCTTATAGAGCTCGTGGGCGATCCTGTGGACCGTTAAACTCTTGATGTAGGGGTAGGAGAGGACAACCTCACGGATGGTCTTTGCCGCAGGGTCTCCATCGAAACCCGCCTCTATATCCTGCTTGAGGGCGAGGCGGATCTGTGGCAGGCGCGTGAGGACGGTGCTGACGAGCACACTCGCCTCCAGGATTGCATGGTCGCGATCGCGCTCTGGGTCCTCATACTGTAGCGCCAAGAGGATCTGCTCCTGCAGCATACCGGCTACCAGCTCCAGCTGTTGCAAAAGAATCTGCTCTAAGGAGAGCCCTCGGCGCTCTTTACCACAGCGTCCGGGGAAGATCAGCTCCATGAACTCATGGCAGATCTCCTTGATCACCTGCATCTGCGGGAGCGGCAAGAGCCCATGGAAGGAGGCTTTGCCTGCGATTCGGTCGAAGGTCTCCAAGAGGGAGGGGAGATACGGTTCAGCATTGAAAGGTTCATTAAAGCACTTGTTCATGAAAATATGATAGGGCTCTTACTCAGCAAGAAGCAAGGGGTCGCTGAGCATTTTGCGCACTCTTGGGCCAAAGGTTCGCGCCATCTGCAGTGCGACGACCCCTTTAAGCGCGTCGCCGATCAGAAAGGGGAGCACTCCGGCCTTCGCTGCCGTGGCCCAGGAGAGCGAGCGGGTGTAGACCAAGAGGGCGACTCCACAGAGGTAGATGCTCGCTGTGGCGAGTATGATCGCAAGGGCTGCACGAAGAAAAGAGAAGGGTCGCTCGCTGTTTTTCAGCTGCCAGTTGCCAGCAAGGCCACTGATCAGGGCTGCTGGAAGCAAGCCTACGAGGTAGCCGCCGGTAGGACCGACGAAGTAGGCAAGGCCCCCGCCACCGGTGAAGATCGGCAGCCCCACCGCCCCTAAGAAGAGGTAGATGAGGACGCTGGAAAAGGCGACACGGGTGCCTGCTAACAAGCCTGCCAGGAGGACGAAGAGGGTCTGTAGGGTGATGGGAATCGGTGGCAACGGGAATCGGATGAACCCCCCGATGATGATCAAGGCGCTGAAGAGGGCGGTAAGGAGGGTACGTCGCTGCTGCATGAATCGATAGTAACAAAGGGTCCTTTTGTTGTAAACTACTGCTAACGCGAACCAGAAGGAAAGCACAAGATGCAAGAGAGCCTACAGAGCAGAATCGAAGTCGATCACAAGATCCTCAGCGCACGCCTACCCGGTTGGTCGATCCACGCTCTTGAGGAGGTGGATTCCACCAACCGCTACGCTAAAGCGCTCACCCAAACACCAGCGTTGGTCATCGCAGAAGAGCAGAGTGGCGGACGAGGGCGCCTAGGGCGCACCTTCTTTAGCCCGACAGGCGGGCTCTACCTCTCGGTGCGCCTTCCGGTGACCTTTGCAATGGAGGAGGCGCAGCTGTTGACCAGCATCGCCAGCGTTGCTGCCAGCGATGCACTCTGGGAAACCTTTGGTAAGCGCTGTCAGATCAAGTGGATCAACGATCTCTACTACCAGCAGAAGAAGGTCTGTGGGATCCTCACCGAAGGGGTGGTGGACCCAGAGAGCGGCGCCTTGGTGGCGGTGGTCGTGGGGATGGGGATCAACCTGCTGAGCGCTATCCCCCCCTCCTTGGCAACAGAGGCGACCTCCCTCTTTGACCGTGCTCACCACACGCACCTCGATGCCACTGGGGCTGTTGTAGCGATTGTCAGCAGGATGGTACAGATAATCAAAGCATTGCCCGATCGCTCCTACCTTGCTACCTATCGAAAACACTCCCTCCTGCTTGGCAAGGAGATCCACCTTTGGGAGGCAGGGGTTAAACGTGAGGCTATTGCCTTGGATGTGGATAGTTGGGCACGCCTAGTAGTGCAGCTACCCGACGCTGAGGTGCGGACGATACACTCGCCGGAGGTCTCCGTCCGCCTTGCCCGGTAAGATTATTTTGTTGTATAGTCGCTAGAGAGGAAGATGAGATGTTAGAGAGAATACGAGATAGCTGGAAGACCATCATTGCGAAGCTTATTGCCTCCTATGCACAGGAGGTGCTTGGCAGTGCCAACGACCTGCCTGAGGTGGTGGTAGAAGTGCCACCAAAACCTGAGATGGGGGACTTAGCCTTTCCCCTCTTCGCGTTTGCAAAACCCTTTCGGATGGGACCGCCGCAGCTCGCTGTGCTCTTAAAAGAGCGGATTGAAAACGCCGAACACCGCCCCTTCGGAGAGGTGTTCGCTACCGGCCCGTATTTGAATATCCGTATCGACACCAGTGCCCTTGCCACCGAGCTCAGCGCCAAGGTGCGCAGCGAGGGCAGCGGCTTTGGCACCAACGACTCCTTATCCAGTCAACGGATCGTCGTCGAGTTCAGCTGCCCCAACACCAACAAGCCCCTGCACCTCGGGCATATGCGCAACGATAGTCTGGGGATGAGTATGTCAGCGATCCTCGCTGCCAACGGAGCAAGCGTCAGGCGGGTCAACCTGATCAACAACCGCGGGGTGCATATCTGTAAATCGATGCTCGCCTACCAGAAGTTTGGCAAGGGCGAGACCCCTGAGAGCTCTGGTATCAAAGGGGACCACCTGGTGGGGCAGTACTATGTGCGCTTCGCCCAGTGGGCAAAAGAGGACCCCACCGCCGAAGAGCAGGCGCAGACGATGCTCAAAGCGTGGGAGGCGGGGGACCCAGAGGTCCTCGATCTCTGGCAGCGGATGAACGATTGGACGATGGATGGCCTCTATGAGAGCTATGAGGCGATGGGGATCGACTTTGACGCCTACTACTGGGAGAGTGAGACCTATAAATACGGCAAGGACGAGATCCTCAAAGGCCTTGATAGAGGGGTCTTCTATACCGAGGAGGATAACTCGGTCTGGGTCGACCTCACCGAAAGCAACCTCGACAAGAAGGTGCTGTTGCGCAGCGATGGCACCAGCCTCTATATCACCCAGGATGTCGGCACAGCGATTATGCGCCATAAGGACTGGCCCTTTGATTCACATATCTACGTCGTAGGCAGTGAGCAGCAGTACCACTTCAAGGTGCTCTTCAAAATCCTAGAACTGCTCGGCTACGAGTGGGCAGAGCACCTCTACCACCTCTCCTATGGGATGGTGAACCTCCCTGAAGGGAAGATGAAGAGCCGCGAGGGGACCGTCGTCGATGCCGACGAACTGCTCGCCTCCTTGACCGCCCTCGCAGAGGAAGAGATCCGCAGCAAGGGTAGGGAGGAGCAGGTCGGAGACCTCAAGGCGACCAGCCGAGCGATCGCCCTCGGGGCGTTGAACTACTACCTGCTGCAGGTCACTGCGACCAAGGATATGATCTTCAACCCCGCCGAATCGATCTCCTTCAACGGCAACACTGGGCCCTACCTGCAGTATATGGGAGCGAGGATGAGCAGCATGCTCGCCAAGTTCCATGCTGAGTTCCAGGAGGTCGAAGCACTGCCCTTCGATAGCAGCCTCTTGACGCTCGCCGATGAGCGGCAGCTGATCAAGGTGCTCGCAGGCTACCCCGAGGCGGTGGTCCGCGCTGCAGAGCAGCACGACCCCTCCTTGATCACCGCCTACCTCTATGAGCTGAGCAAGCTCTTCAGCCGCTACTACCACGACAACCCGGTACTCCAAGCACCGACACCGACTTTGGTGCGTGCTCGTATCGAGCTGGTACGGATGGTGAATCAGGTACTGCAGAACGCCTTCGCTCTAGTAGGGATTCCCTACCTTACCTCGATGTGAGGTCCGCCCGATAGAGTGCGTAGAAGCGGTCAATAAACTGCTCCTCCTCCCACGCGATGGAAGCTTCGTCTTCGCTGAGCAGGCGCTCTAAAAAGAGCTGTACCGTCGAGGCGAAGGTCAGCACCGCTAAATCTAAGTCCCCAATAGCCAGCCTGCCGGTGGAGGAGAGATTCTCTAGGAGCAGGCTGCTCTGTGCGCGGATCATCTCCCTGAAGGTGCGTTGGATCGCAGCGGCTTCGTTGTTGTAGAGCGCTTCGCTGTGGATGATCCGATAGAAGG
>DASRNL010000248.1:0-3696 GCA_035647415.1 Sphaerochaeta sp.
CGGTCACCCCCAGCTGTATCCCCACCTCTAAGGCGCGACAGCACCCCCAAGCCACCGCTTCCCCATGGTTGAACTGCCCAAAGTGGAAGGTCGACTCCAGGGCATGGGCAAAGGTGTGTCCGAAGTTTAACATCTTGCGCACCCCCTTCTGGTCCTCAGGGTCCTCCACCACATAGTGCTTCTTGGTCGCCAACGAGAGGCGGATCATCTCAGCGATCGCCTCAGTATCACGGCTGAGGATCTGCCGTTTCTTCACCACCAGATGGCGATAGAGCGCCTCATCGCCGCTGAGCAGTGCAGTGCGGATTACCTCAGCGAGGCCGCTGTTGTACTCCCGCTCAGAGAGGGAGCGCAAAAGATCGATGGTGATGAGGATCTCCTGGGCAGGATAGAAGGTTCCTACCACATTCTTTACCCCACGGTAATCGATGGATGTTTTACCACCGAAGGCAGCATCGACCATCGCCAAAAGTGAGGTAGGTACCAAGGTTAGAGCGATCCCCCGCATATAGACCGAGGCGGCGAGGGAGGCGATATCGCAGACCATCCCACCGCCGAAGGCGATGATACGCCCATCGCGAGAAAGCCCCTCCTCCAGCGCCGCTGCGATGATCCGCTCCAAGCTGACAAAGGTCTTGGAGCTCTCCCCTGCTTGGAGGACGATATGCGAGTGCGGGACTTGCTTAAAGAGCTTGACGGTATTGCTATCGAAGACCCAGAGGACCGACCTGCCATAGTTGCCGAGGTGCTCAGCGAGATCAGCTACCCCCTCTGAAAGGAATACACGGGTCTCTTGGTTATTCGCTAAGGGTGCGCTCATCAAGGGTTTCATACCCTTTGTTATACTCTAAGTTCCGCTGGATGTACAGGTGAAACTCTCTGCCCTCGCTTGCACAAAGGGGCACATTATCGCACAATACAGGCATGCAAACGAGCGGTTATTTTGACCATGCAGCGACAACGAAGATCTCTGACGCTGCCCTACAAACATACCATGAGGTAGCACAGCACTACTGGGGCAACCCCTCCTCTACTCATCTCCCCGGCAAAGAAGCTGCGCTCTTTTTGGCCGAGCAGCGAGAGCGAGCAGCAGCGCTGCTCAACTGCAGCGCCGATACGATCACCTTTACCGCTGGGGCGACTGAATCAAATGCGATCATCCTCTCCAGCCTTCTGTGGAAGCTGCGTCCCCAAGAGGTGCTGCTCTCAGCAGCGGAGCACTCCTCAGTGCTCAGCTACCAGGGACTCTTGCGCCATAGTGGGTGGCAGGTCTCTACGATCGATGCACCTTCAGGTATCATCAGCTTGGAGAAGCTCAAAGAAGCGATCACAAAAGAGACCCGCCTCCTTTCGGCGATGCACGTCAACAATACCCTTGGCAGCATTCAGGATATGCCGCTGCTGGTACGCACGGTGCGCACAGCTACCGAGGCCCTCGGTAGCCCTCCGGTGCATATCCACTGCGATGCCACCCAAGCCTTGGGCAAACTTGCCATAGACCTAGAAGCCTTCGGCGTTGATAGCGCCGCCTTCAGCGCCCATAAGCTCGCTGGCCCACGGGGGGTGGGAATCCTCTACAACCGCAGCCAGGGGGTGCAGAGCCAGAGCCGTGGCGGCGGGCAGGAGGGTGGAATGCGCCCAGGCACAGAGAACCTTGCAGCGATCGCTGCGATGGTCGTCGCCATGGAGGAGGCAGAGGAGAAGCGTGAGCGTACCTACGAGCAGGTACAAGCGATCAATCGCCGGTTGCGCGCCCGGTTTGCGGAGCTCTCAATCCTCTCCCCTGAGGCAAGCTCACCCTATATTCTTACGATCAGCATCCCCCCAGTGCCCAGCGAGGTCGCCGAACGGATCCTCAGCGATATGGGGTTGTACGTTTCAGCAGGTTCTGCCTGCTCACACAATGTGCGACAGAAGGGAGCTGGACTCTATCAAAGTATGCACATAGCTTCAGAGCTCGCTGCGAGTTCCTTGAGACTCTCCTTCAGCGAGACCACCACCGTCGAGGCAGCAGATGCGCTTGCAGATGCGATCCTCACCATCTATAGGAACCACCGATGAACGATACCCACCTCTACTTGATCCGACTCGGAGAGATTTCATTGAAAGGACAGAACCGCTCCTTCTTCGAAAAAAGGCTGCGGGCCAATATCAAAGCCAAGCTCCGCGGATACCAGAATACAATCCGCATCACCAAGGGTCGAGTCTTCCTTGAGATCGAGAAACGCTGCCCCGCTGAGCGGGTGGAGACGGCACTGAGCACCACCTTCGGTCTGGTGGGATTCTCCAAGTGTATCCGAGCAGCTAAGGATGAAAAGGCGATTCGAAAAGCGGCCACCCTGTTGATGGACCAGCCACCCTTCTCTGCAGGTAGTGGGACCTATAAGGTGGAGAGCAGACGCTCTGATAAGAGCTTTCCCTTGACCAGCTATGAGCTCAATGTAGCGCTTGCAGAAGAGGTGCACCGCGCTCACCCCAACTTGCAAGTCGATGTGCAGAAACCTGAGATGATCCTCTACTGTGAGGTACGCGACCACGCCTACCTCTACACCACCCCTCAGGTGGGTCTCGGAGGCTTGCCGGTGAACACCGCTGGCAAGGGGATGCTGCTCTTAAGCGGGGGCATCGACAGCCCGGTGGCTGGCTTTAAGATGGCACAACGGGGGCTGCGCATGGAGTGCATCTACTTCCACGCTTACCCCTATACGAGCCAAGAAGCCCTGGACAAGGTCCTCAAGTTAGCTGCAAAGATCTCCCCCTTCCTCCAAGGGACCCGGGTCCATGTGGTCCCCTTTACCGAAGCGCAGCTGCATATCAAGGCAAACGCTCCGAGCGATGAGACGACCTTGATGTTCCGAGCGGCGATGATGGAACTCTCCAATATCCTCGCCGAACAAGAACAAGCTCTCTGTGTGGTAACCGGAGAGGCGTTGAGCCAAGTTGCAAGCCAAACTGTTGAAGGGCTTGCTTTTAGCGATAGCTATAGCGAACTTTTGGTACTGAGACCCTTGGTCGGGTTGGATAAACAGGAGATTATCAACATCGCTCGAGATATCGACACCTATGAAACCTCCATCCTCCCCTACGAAGATTGCTGTACAATCTTCAGCCCCAAGCACCCGCTCACCCGCCCCGATAAAGCGCGCACCCGCTCTCACTACCAAGCGCTAGAGATGAAACCCTTTATCGAAGCGGCGATAGCAGCGATTGAAACCTACGATTTCAATGCGCTCGGAGAGATCATTAGACAAGAGTAAGGAGGAAGGTATTGATCGCTGTAGGCTTAGACATCGGTTCAACAACCATGAAGGTTGTTGCGCTCAATGGGCAAGGAAGCTTAATCCATACCTCCTATCGGCGCCACTACTCTGAAATTCAAAGAGTCAGCCAAGAGATGCTCAGCGACCTTCTACCTTTTGTGGGCGATACGCCGATCTCATTGACGGTAAGTGGCTCAGCCGGGATGGGCTTCTCCCAACAGATGGATCTGCCGTTCATCCAGGAGGTGTATGCTACCCGCCTAGCGGTCACCACCTACCTGCCCGCCACCGATGTCGTCATCGAGCTCGGGGGAGAAGATGCCAAAATACTCTTCCTCGGCCCCCATCTGGAGGTGCGGATGAACGGCACCTGCGCTGGGGGCACCGGCTCCTTCATCGACCAGATGGCCAGCTTGATGAATGTAGAGACCAAGAC
>DASRNL010000249.1:0-3604 GCA_035647415.1 Sphaerochaeta sp.
TCGAAGAGAACCTCGATATGGGGGCGTTCATGGTGCGCGATGACGCGCTGATCGCTTCACGCAAAGAGGCGATGTATGACTTCTTCCCGATCCTCGGTGCTCGGCGCAGACAGAAGACCCGTTCTTTAAGTGGCGGGGAACAGCAGATGATGGCGATCGCCCGTGCCCTGATGAGCGGACCGCGGATGATCTTGCTCGATGAACCAGGGCTCGGCCTTGCCCCCTTGGTGATCGCAGACATCTTTGAGAAGATCGATCTGATCAACAAACAGGATATGGTGACCGTCTTTTTAGTCGAGCAGAACGCACGGATGGCGCTTCGCGCCTCCAACCAAGGGTATGTGCTGGAGAACGGGCGGGTCGTCCTCTGTGATGCGAGCGCAGCGCTCTTGGAGAATGAACGGGTACGAGCTGCGTATCTCGGTGAGTAATCGCTGGAAAACTGTGCCAACTTGGACTATCATAGAGAGAGAAGGCAGGGAGGAAAAAAGCTATGATTATCGAACGTAGAATGACACGCAATCCAGTGACGGCGACCCCGGATATGTCGATTGCTGAAGCATCCAACCTGATGAAGCAGGAGAAGGTGCATCGTTTGCCGGTCCTTAATAAGGATAAGAAGCTGGTGGGGATCATCACTGAGAAGGATATCCTCTATGCTACCCCCTCACCTGCGAGCAGCCTCTCGATCCATGAGATGGCATACCTCCTAAGCAAGCTCACCGTAAAGAAGCTGATGAGCAAGAATGTGGTGACGATCGACAAGAATATCACCGTCGAAGAGGCAGCCCGGCTGATGGTCGACCAAGACCTGTCGAGTCTGCCAGTCCTCGATGGCGATCGCCTGATCGGCATCGTCAGCAAGAGCGATATGTTTAAGATCCTCCTTGAGCTCTTCGGTGCACGGCACTTTGGAGTCCGTGTCTCCTTTATCGTCGACGATAAGCCAGGCACCATCGCTAAGATCAGCCAAGCCCTCAGCGAGGCGGGTCTGGATATCATCGCCTTCGGTACCTTCATGGGTACCGATCCGACCAATGCAATCTGTACCGTCAAGGTCCAGGGAGCTCCGCTCGCCCAAACAGTGGAGATCATCAAGCCCTATGTCTCCCAGCTCTTGGATGTCCGGGAGATGTGATGGCGAAGAAGCGCTTAAAAAAGAGCTCCAAGCAGGGCAAGACGGTTTCAAAAGACCGTCTTGCTTCATCTGGTGAGCCTCTCCAGCGCCGAAAGACTGTTGTCGGAGGCTTTAACCCTGAGGTGGACTTTGGCGAGATCCTCAACACCTGGGAACGCACCGGAGAGGTGGAGCTGAACCTCTCCACCAAGAAGAGCAAGTCTGCCTCCCGAGTGAAGCGCTCCTTCGGTGAGATCCTCGCCGAGTGGGAGGGAGAGAGTACCCCAAAGAAAGCAACTGCTGCTCCTACAATCAAAAAGAGCGATCCCTATCAAGCTACCCAGGACTTTGGGGAGCTGCTCGATGCCTTTGAGGGAAAACGACCTCAACGCAAGCGCCCTCTAGCAACGCAAGAGCCAGAGAAGCAGCACCTCAAGAGGCAGAAGACGAGAAAACCTCCGCAGGAGCCTGAGATCCCCTTGCGCCCCACAGAAGAGATGGCAGCAGCCTTAAGTGAGAAGGCAGAGCTCGACGCCGAGCGAGGGGAGAGCGAGGCAGTGTGGTCCTTCGCTGACAGCTACCAGAGCGGCACCAAACGCAGGGCACCAAAAAAACGTCCTCCCAAAGAGGAGGTTGCACAAGAAGAGAGTGCACCGCTTGCACCGAGCACCCCCTACGTTCCCACCGAAGATTTTGGTGCCCTTCTTGCCTCCTTTGAAGAGCAGAAACGAAACCAAGCACCAAAGAAGGGGAGCCCACCAAAGCGCAAACAGCCTGCAAAAGAACCGCAGGAACTTCCGTTGCGTCCCAGCGGGGAGATCAAAGCAGCGTTGGAGGAGAAGCGCGAGCTCGATACCGAACGAGGGACAAGTGAGGCTGCTTGGTCCTTTGCTGACACCTACCGTTTCTGGAGCAAGCAAGCGGATGAGGAGCAGGCGATCGAAGAGAGCCAAAATCAGAAGAAGGAGGCAGTAGTGCAGGTGGAGAGCATCGCCGCCCTCCGAGCCCTCTTACCTGAGGAGACCCTCGACCTGCATGGCCTCACTGTCAAAGAGGCTGAAGCTGCTGTGGCATCCTTTCTCACAGAGAGCCAGAGCGCAGGACTGAGAAAGCTGGCAATCATCACCGGCAAAGGATTGCACAACGAGCTTGGCTACTCGCCGGTCAAAGAGGCAGCCTTGGAGCAGATTCGCCTAAGCGGGGTGGTGCGTGAAGCCTTTACCCCCAAAGCGCGCTACGGGGGCAGTGGCGCTATCTGGATAATCTTAAAGAGAGAGTAGGGTGCAGAAAGAAAAAGACCAGAGAAAATTTCTGGTCTTTTCTTGCTGTTGCACGAGGGGAGCCTTAGCGTTCCCGGTAGATGATACGCCCCTTGGTCAGGTCATAGGGAGACATCGCAACCCGTACCGTATCGCCAGGGACGATTCTGATATAATGCTTGCGCATTTTGCCCGAAAGGTGGGCAAGAATGACGTGCTTGTTCTGTAGTTCCACGCGGAACATGGTGTTTGGGAGAGCTTCAATTACTTTGCCTTCCACTTCAATTGCTTCTTCTTTAGCCACAAATCCTCCAAATATTTGCTTAAATGCTAGGAAATTATAGGCATTGCGCGCCGCTCTGTCAACTGAAGAAGATCTCCTTATATCCCCAAATGAAGATGAAGATAATGATTGCAGGCAGGATATACTTGAAGTATACACGCAGCTTCTTCGGGAAACCGAGCCCTTCTCCTGCATCCGCTTCAGCGATAAAGTTGTCCCAGCCCCAGCCATACTTCCAAGTACAGTAGAGGGTGAAGACCAGCGATCCCAGCGGTAGCAGCGTGGTGCTTACTATAAAGTCTTCAAGGTCCAGTACCCCCGAGCCTGGGCCAAAGGGCTGGAAACCGGACCAGAGGTTGAAGCCGAGGATACACGGCACACTGAGGATGGCGATAGCGATGGCGTTGATGTACACAGCCTTCTTCCTGCTCCAGTTGTGCGCATCGATCCAGTAGCTGATGATGTTTTCAAAGACAGCGATCAGCGTCGAAAGTGCTGCAAAGCTCATGAAGAGGAAGAAGAGCGATCCCCAGAGTCTTCCTGCTGGCATCTGGTTGAAGATGTTGGGCAGGGTGATGAAGATCAAGGAGGGCCCGGCGTCAGGCTGTACCCCGAAGGCAAACGCTGCGGGGAAGATGATAAGGCCGCTTGCCAATGCGACGCCGGTATCGAGGCCGATAATCCGCACCGCTTCACCGGTGAGACGGTTCTTCTTATCGATATAGGAGCCAAAGATCGCAATCGCTCCAATCCCCAAGCTCAAGGTGAAGAAGGCTTGTCCCATCGCCGCATAGACCGCTTCAAAGAGGCCATCCTGCATGAGCTTAGAGAAATCTGGCACCAGGTAGAACTTCAAGCCAGCTGCTCCACCTGAGAGGGTGAGGCTGTTGACCACCAGGATCGCCATCAGGACGATCAGACCGGTCATCATAAACTTGGTGACCT
>DASRNL010000250.1:0-12557 GCA_035647415.1 Sphaerochaeta sp.
AGTTGGAAACAGGGTTGTTTCGGTTGTAAGTAACGTAATATTTCATGGTAGTACCTCCGTATGTACAATAGTTTGTCTGTCACCTACTAAGATGCAACTACCATGCCAACTTTTCTTATTGCAGAAAGCAAAGGCGCGTTATTTCTGACTATATAAAGAGTTATAGGGTTTTTGATCTCTACTGCAACCCTGTTCTGTGTTGAAAAGCGACTCACACGCAAGGCCGAAGGCGGTCATTTTGACACACCTGAGTCAATACGGCTCTGTTTTTGGTCACAAGTGACTCATCACCGCTGTTTTAGTGGAGAAAGAGACGAACTTTGTTGCAGATCATCACCATACCATACCCATCACAGGCGGCGATGACCTCGCTATCGCGCACCGAGCCGCCGCTTTGCACCACATAGCGCACTCCGCTTTGGTATGCCCGGTCGATATTGTCCCGAAAGGGGAAGAAGGCATCGCTTGCTAAGCTCACCCCGCTGACGGTGGCGAGGTAGCGCGTTTGCGCCGCTTTGCTAAAGGGAGCGACAGCACCAGTAAAGTGCTCCTCGGTCTCAGAGAGCTCCCCACGGAGGTACTGGTCGATGATATTATCCCGTCCATTGCGAGAGACTGTAGGGGCAAAGGGCAGCTGTAAGACCTGTTCACTTTGGCGCAGATGCCAGAGGTCCGCCTTCTCTGCAGCGAGGCGGGTGCAGTGGATCCGAGATTGCTGCCCTGCACCGATACCGATGACCTGCCCTCGCTTGGTGAAGCAGACTGAGTTGGATTGGGTATATTTTAAGGTGACCATCCCCACCAAAAGATCCAGTGCTGCTTCAGCAGGCAATTTTTTTGCCTCGGTGACAATGGGGCTAAGCAGAGAGTTGTCGATACCCAGATTATTACGCTCTTGGGTCAGGGTGAGACCGAAGAGGGTGCGCTCTTCTTCTTTTGGTGGCTCATACGAGCGGTCGATCTCAAGCACCACGTAGGACCCTTTGCGCTTTTTCTTGAGGATCGCAAGGGCTTCGGGGGTGTAGGAGGGGGCGATGACCCCATCGGAGACTTCGCGGCCGATCGCTGAAGCGGTGCTCGCATCGCAGGTATCGCTGAGTGCGATAAAGTCCCCAAAGGAGGAGAGTCGATCAGCGCCGCGTGCCCGCACAAAGGCTGTCGCCTGCTCGCTGAGCGTATGCGCATCCGGCACAAAGTACATCGCTCGCTCTTCTTCTGAGAGCGACAGGGCAACTGCCGCACCTGCGGGGCTTGCATGCTTATAGGAGGCAGCGCTGGGCAGACCGGTGGCGAGGGCGAGCTCACGGACGAGCTGCCACCCCAAAAGGGCATCGAGGATATTAATATACCCAGGGGTTCCGTTGAGCACCTGTAAAGGAAGCGGTCCCTCGACTGAGAAGAGCGCTGCGTGCCCTTGGTTTGGATTGGTTCCGTACTTTAAGTTAAGGCGGTCCATACACCCTCAGGGTTGCGCTCGTCGATAATCTCAACGCGACTCTTCTTCTTGGTATCAAAGACCCAGGTCGCCACCGCAAGACGGTGCGCCTCGGCAAGCTCCTCCCACACCCGTTTGCCTACCGCATCTGCCTCCGCTTCGATGCAGAGTGGCCGTGGATCTCCGATGAAGTGTGGCAGGGGGTGCCCCTCACCTTGGTAGGTATGCATAATTCTGCCTGTACCTGCTTCGCCGTAGGGGTAGTGATAAAAGGTCCTCCCTGCAATCAAACCTGAGCGGCGGATAATCGACATCGAGTACCCCTCTTCTTCGGCGACCGCAGCGATACGTGGGGTGTAGTGGGGCTCATCGGGCTCAAAGAGCACGTTGTGCAATGAACTAACAAAGGGAATATCTTCGGCAAGGGAGGCGACAATCTGGTCGCCGTGGTCCCCATTGGCGACTACCAATGCATCCCCTTGGCGTTGCATCGCAGTATAGACTAAGAGTTCAGGATCGGTCTTCTGAGCGGGGTCCAAGAGTGCTGTTGCAACCCGTTCATTCTGACAGGAGAGGATCCGATTTCGACTGGCTTCGCTGCGTGCGGTGATAAAGTAGGTACAAAACCGCTTTCCATCCGCTGCCAATCCACAGATAATTCCTCTGCCTGGATACCGATTCTTTGCTATCATGACTCCTCCTTCAAGAGACGATACGTGATGCGTACAGCATCTTCAACACAGAGATCGCAGGGATAGAGCGGCACCCCGCTCTCCTCTCCAAGGATCTCCGTACAAACTAAACTTCCACAGTGTTCGGCAAACGCTTCGACCGCCTTGCTCACCAGTGCATAGGTCGCTGCTTTCTTCTCTGGATCAGGCCTTCGGTTGCCATAGAGTATGCTAAGCACTGCTACCGCACCGCTGAGCGCTCCACAGGTAGCCTGATAGTTCCCCATCCCTCCGCCGAAGCCCTCCATCAGCTGAAAGAGTGTCTCTTCGCTGATAGTAAGCCGATCGATAAAGGCACATGCGACCGACTGTGCACAGTTGTATCCAGCACCTCGCCGTTTCCGCGCTTCTTCTACATAGTGTGCTTCCACAGTACTCTCCTCACTCCTAGAGAGTGTAGCAGAAATGGCTAATCGGGGAAACGTCCCCAAAGGCCCGTACCGCACTCGGTACAGACACCTGTCTGAAACTTGCTCGTACAGCGGATGAAGCGCCCATAGCGTCGTTCGATGAGCAGCGTAGCGCAGACTGGACAGCGGCTTGAGGTATCGAGGCTGCTGTTCCCCGGATAGACAAAGGGAATTCCAGCAGCCAAAGCATCGGCGGTCGCTTGGTCAATATACGCTTCGCTGGTGGCCCGGTCGTGGCTTCTATAGTTGGGGAAGTACCGAGAGAGGTGCCACACCGAGACTTTGCGCTCGATGAGCTGCTCGGTGAGCAACGCGAGCATCGCCGGTGTATGGGAGGCTTCGTTGACCATCGTGGTCACCTCAAGGTGCGAGTCGCTCTCTGCGATCCGCTTGATTGCAGAGAGCGGTGCTTCAGCACTGCTAGAGCAGACTCTGCGGTAGAACTCTTCATCGCCCTTCAGATCGACGTTGAAGGCGTCGATCAAGGGCAGGGTTCGCTCTAAGGAGGTATCACTGAAGGAGCCGTTGGTCACCATGATGGTGTAGAGCCCTGCCTCCTTTGCCAAGGCGGCAGCAGCTAGCACATAGTCCAGCCAGACGATCGGCTCGCTGTAGGTGAAGCTGACTGAATCGCAGTTCTGCTCTTGGGCCATCCTGATCAGCGCTTCGGGTTCAATCTCTTGGGTGGCGCGGGTCCGTTGGAACTCCTGTTGACTGATCGAGTAGTTTTGACAGAACGAGCAGGAGAAGTTACAGCCAAAAAGCGCAATAGAGAGGGTGCGATGGGCAGGGTAAAAGTGGTAGAGGGGTTTCTTCTCCACCGGGTCGTTGGCTAGCGAGACCGCTTTTGCCCAGTTGGTGCTCACCAGAGCACCCCGCTCTACGGTGCGCGTACCACACCACCCGCTTCCCCCTTCGGTGATGGTGCACCTGCGATAGCAAAAATCACACTGCAGATTACGTTTCACCGAAGACCTCCGCCTGGAAGGTTTCCCAGCGGCACTCTGGATGGGTATAGAACTCAGGCATCAACCCTGCCTTCATCGAGAGGTTGCTCAACAGGGTCTCTCGGTCCCACCCTTGCTCGGTGGCGACCTGCGGGAGGAAGACTGCACGGTTTGCTCCATAGGTGAGGATCACCCCATCACGCCCTGCTACAACCTCTTGATAGGAGGCTACCCTTGTCGGTTTTGTTAACAAGGAGATCTCAATCGTCACCCCCTCCCACTCTTTAGCAGTGAGGGGGGCAAAGCGCGGATCGGAGAAGGCGGCTTCCTTGGCGAGGGTCACTACGGTATGGACCACCTCGCCTCTGCCAAGGATATTGCCGATACAGCCTCGCAATGCACCATCGGCAGTTCGCAGGGTGACAAAGCAGCCTCGCCGTTGGGTATACGGGGGTTCTTTGCGAGCCAAGAGCTCAGCGTAGAGGGGTTGTTCCTGATCATAGAGGACACTCTCAATCGCCTCTCGGGCAAGGTGTAAGAGGAGCTGTTTGTCTTTTTTCTTCATCGTTAGCTCCAGAGCAAGGTCGCATAGGCGACGAAGCTGCCATCAGAGGCAGGTGCGATATCGGCAGAAGTGTAGTAGGAGTAGACCTGTCCAGTCGCGTCAAAGCGCCTGGCAATCTCGGCGACCAAGAGGGCTGCTGCCCAACCGCAGATTGTCGGCTGGTGGGTTTGAAAGTAGGTGAAGGCAGCATCGATCTTACCCCGGGAGAGGAGCGTTGCAAAGGCAAGGTCCACCTCCTTGGCCTTCTCTAGGCCATCGCTGCCGTAGGGGGTGTAGTCAAAGCGTGAACCATAGTGGGTGAAATCACTGCTGGCGATTATGGCTACCCTTCCTGTCGCAATCCGCTCTTCCCCCAAGGAATCTATAAGACCATCAGCTAAGGTGCGCAGGGTAACCGGAGTGCGTACCGAGGAGAGCAGTGCTAAGGAGACTGCAGGCAGAGGGTCTAAGGTTGCAATAAAGGGCAACACCATCTCCAAAGCATGTTCGGCTTCGATGGCACTGAGCCACTGTTCATCGGCTCCATCAAGCGGGGTACTCGGTATGGGGCCAAAGGGTGTTTCAAGTTCAGTGAAGGGAGCGCTGACCATTTGGTCAGCAGAGAGGCGTACGTAGTGGCTGGGGCTGATAAGCACCACCTGCTCCAGTTCAGGGTAAGAAGCAGCAAAGAAGGGAGCGATGCCCTGTGCAGCATACGTCAAGCCTGCGTGTGGCAACAGTGCAAACCGATTGCTCTCATGTTCTTTATGTTCGCTGATCGACTCTGTTATGAGTTTCTGCAGGTTCTCTGGATTGTTTGGATACCATGATCCGGAAAATGTGCTCTTTCTTACCATATCTCCTCCCTTACCTAATAATAAACGAAGCGAGGGATGAAAGCAAAGTGCTGCCCTGCTCATCCTAGAAACATAATCGATTGCATGGCTATCTTGAAATTACAGCCATGAATCCAACTCCTTATTTCAAATTAGGCTTGCATATTGAAATTATCATACCAATATAGGGCACTATTTCAATATACCAAAAAAACAGAGTGTATGATGGTGAGTACAACAGGGGCTCTAACATTTGGCGCCGATGTTCAGCTGGATTGACTTGCCAACTTCCTAACATTGGGCATGATTGTCACAAAAACAGCTGTTGAGAACCCAAAAAGAGAGAGGCAACCCACTGTGCGACCATTGCCGCCCCGGCGAGTTGCCCAAAAAGTCTGGTGATCCTGGAACCACCGTCCTGTCGTGCACCTTTGTGCTCTGCGACAGTCCAGATAATCAAACCAACTATTTAGCAGGGGAAGGACTCGAACCTACGACCTTCGGGTTATGAGCCCGACGAGCTGCCAACTGCTCCACCCTGCGACGAATATGTACCTACTATAGAAAAATAGCGAATTCTTGTCAACCAGATTGAGGTTGAACAGCTCCCCAAGCAAAACAATTGCTACTAAAGCAAAAGGTTAGCAATCAAATTATCTTTTTTCCCCTGCATACGCAAACAAAGAACTCCCGCTAGCCTTCTCCTGTGCTTTTGGTATACGATGAAAAACAATAATGCTTAGGTTCTTCAGTATAGCGAGGTGTGGAGTATGAAGAAAATTGTATTGATACCAGACTCCTTCAAAGGAACGATGTCGAGTGAGGAAATCTGCGTGATTATGGAGCGGGCTATCCTCGCCCACTATCCTGAGACAACAGTAGTCAGTATCCCAGTTGCAGATGGAGGAGAGGGAAGCGTCGATGCTTTTTTACAGGCTCTCGAAGGAGAGAAACGGATGCTGGCAGTCCAAGGACCCTATGGCGAGCGCATGGAAAGTTTCTATGGGGTAGTCAACGGGACAACCGCCATCGTTGAGATGGCAGCGTGTGCAGGCCTTCCTCTGGTTGGTAAACGCCTCGACCCTGCAAGTACCACCACCTATGGTGTAGGAGAGCTGATCCTCGATGCTGCCCGTAAGGGAGCTACACGCATTATCGTCGGCCTGGGCGGCAGTGCCACCAACGACGGAGGCTGTGGTGCCGCAGCTGCCTGTGGTGTCGGCTTCTTCGACAGCGATGGAAACTCCTTTGTCCCCACCGGTGCCACCCTAGAGCAGGTCGCTCGAATCGATACCTCGACCCTCTCCAAAGAGCTCGATGGCATTGAGATCATCACCATGTGTGATATCGACAACCCCTACTGGGGCCCTAACGGAGCTGCCCATATCTTCGGTCCACAGAAGGGTGCTGATATGGCGATGGTCACCTTCCTCGATAACGCAATGAGAAAGTTCGCTACTCTCATCGAACGCGATACTGGCATCGATGTACAGGCCATCCCTGGCAGCGGTGCTGCCGGAGGCATGGGCGGCGGTATGGCAGCCTTCTTTGCAAGCGAGCTGCAGATGGGCATCGAGACCGTCCTCGATACGGTCAACTTCGATACCCTGATCGAAGAGTGTGATCTTGTCCTCACCGGAGAGGGAAAGATCGATGGCCAATCGCTGCGCGGCAAGGTGGTCATCGGTGTTGCACGCCGAGCTGCAAAGCAGGGGGTACCGACGGTGGCGATTGTCGGCGATATCGCCGATGACGCCGATGGTGCCTACGATGAGGGGGTCACTGCGATCTTCTCGATCAACCGCTTGGCGATCCCCTTCAGCGAGGCAAAGCAACGTGCACCGAAGGATATGGAGAAGACGGTAGACACCCTGATGCGCTTCACCAAAACCATAGCCCCATAACCGCTGATCTATGCACCTCAAAGCTATGAGGTGCATATCTTTTGCTTGGTAGTTGCCATTAGCAAATAAAAGTATTATGTTGTAGTGCAGAACAACATAAATTAGAATTGTTAATAGGATAGAACCTAGTAAGGAGAAAGAAAATGGCAATCGATGTTACAAAGGATACATATGAAGCTGAGGTCCTCAAGAGCGACGTACCGGTGGTGGTAGACTTCTGGGCAGCCTGGTGTGGCCCCTGCAGAATGCAGTCCCAGATCCTCGATCAACTGGAAAAAGAGTTCGGCTCGGACAAGCTGAAGATTGCAAAGGTAAACGTTGACGAAGAGGGCGAGCTCGCCATGAGCTTCGGCGTTCAGTCGATCCCCACCCTCCTCTTCTACAAAGATGGTGAGGTTGTCGATAAGGCAATCGGCGTGCGTGATGCCGCCACCATCAAGAGTGCGCTCGGTCTCTAAGCGCACCACCCATATCTACAGCCCGCAGCACAGAGATTCTGCGGGCTTTTTTGTGCCCGAGGTTTTGTTTCTATATAAAGAAACTTTTTCCTCCTTTCTGCTTGACAGCATGTTTCTATGTACAGTAACATCCCTATACAGAGGAGAGAGAGTATCATGCAAAACCCACTTACCAAAGAGATCAATACCACCGGGGCTCCCGACGAAGCAGGACGCTTCGGAGAGTTCGGTGGTTCGTACGTCCCCGCAGAGCTGCAGGCGGTGATGGATGAGGTCACCGCTGCCTATAAAGAGATCGTCCAGGACCCGAAATTTTTGACCGAGCTCAGCGATCTGCTACACCATTATGTCGGCAGGCCATCGCCGGTCTACCACGCTGCCCGCCTCAGCGAAGCGGTCGGCGGAGCGCAGATCTACCTCAAACGGGAGGATTTAAACCATACCGGAGCCCACAAGATCAACCACTGTATCGGGGAAGTGCTCTTGGCCAAACGGATGGGCAAGAAGAAGGTTATCGCCGAAACTGGGGCAGGACAGCATGGGGTGGCGCTGGCCACCGCAGCGGCGCTCCTCGGCCTTGAGTGTGATATCTATATGGGAGCGGTCGACATCAAGAAGGAAGCTCCTAACGTGAGTCGGATGCAGATCCTCGGAGCTGAGGTCATCAGCGTAGAGCACGGCACCCAATCGCTGAAAGAGGCGGTCGATGACGCCTTTGCAGCGTATCTGAAGGATCCCTATTCACAGATCTATTGCATCGGCTCGGTCGTAGGCCCCCACCCCTTCCCGATGATGGTACGAGACTTTCAGAGTGTCGTCGGTGTTGAAGCAAAGCGACAGATCCAAGAGATGACCGGCTCCCTGCCTGAAGCGGTCATCGCCTGTGTAGGCGGCGGATCGAATGCGATGGGGATCTTCAGCGCCTTCCTAGAGGACGAAGCGGTCGACCTCTATGGGGTCGAGCCTGCGGGCAAGGGCCTCGATACCCCCCACCACGCAGCGACGCTGACCTTAGGATCGCCGGGGATTCTCCACGGCTTTAAGAGCTACTTATTGCAGGATGAGAGTGGCGAAGCGCTGCCGGTCTACTCGATCGCCAGCGGCCTCGACTACCCCGGTGTTGGTCCGCAGCACAGCTACCTGCACACCATCGGACGGGTCAACTACCAGAGCATCACCGACCGTGAGGCGGTGGAGGCTTTCTACGGACTCTCTCGGATGGAGGGCATCATCCCCGCGCTCGAGTCGAGCCACGCGGTAGCGTATGCGATCAAGATCGCCTTAGAGCGGGACCGTGACGATGTGCTCTTGGTGAACCTCTCAGGTCGAGGGGACAAGGACATCGATTATGTCCTAGAACACTACCCCTTGGTCGACTATGAAGTCCGCCACCAAAACGGCAATGGCTTCAGAGACTTCCTCGCCCACATCAAGGAGCGATAGCACACAAACGCATCAGAATAGTAGCATATGAGGGGCCCCGAGATTGGGGCCTCTTCTTATGAAAGGTCTAAGGCTTCAAAGGCCAGGCGAATATCGCTGCTGCTGAAGCCTTGCTTGCGCAGGTAGGGACGAATCTGCTCCTCCCCATAGCGCTCTTTTGCCACCTGGTATGCACGGTGCACCAAGGCGATGGTCTGCTCTTCACTGTAGAGCTCATCGAGCGCCGCTTCGATCGCATCGCGGTCAACACGACGGGCAGCAAGGCGCTGACCCATCAGGTAGCGGCCCTCGGCTCTTCGGCGGAGCCGCCCTTCAGCGTAGAGGAGCGCATAGCGATACTCGCTCTGCAGATTCTCACTGGCGAGGCGATCGATCGTCTCTTGAATCACCTCACGCTCATGGCCCTTCTTCTGCAGCTTCTGCTGCAGTTCAAAGCGCCCATGCTCGCGGTTTGCCAGATAGCGCATCGCCTGTACTCGACACTCCCACGCAGCCTGCTTCTCTACCAATGCGGTGTACTGTGCTTCGCTGAGCTCTTGGCCTACAAACAGGCGCTCGGCGACAAAGAGGTCTGAGGAGATGAAAAAAGGAAACCCCTCCCGGGTGAGGATCTGATATCCTCGGGGAGGCGTTTCCCGTTCGATTCGTGCAAACGACACGTATTATCGTTTGGAGAACTGGAACTTGCGGCGAGCACCTGGCTGACCGTACTTCTGACGCTCGACCATACGGGGGTCTCGAGTAATGAAGCCAGCGGCACGCAGGGCAGGCTTAAAGCTCTCATCGTGATCGACAAGGGCTCGTGAAATACCGTGGCGGCAGGCGCCAGCCTGTCCGGTGGTTCCTCCACCCTTTACGTTGATCAGAATGTCGTACTTCTGGACCGTCTCAGTCACTTCCAGTGGCTGCTTAACGATGAAGGTGAGCATTGGATTACCAAAGTAGGTCTCCAGGTCTCTGCCATTGACGACGATCTTCCCCTCTCCCTCTCTGAGGAAGACGCGGGCTACAGAGGTCTTACGACGTCCAACGCCGTGACCGAGGTTTTCAACTGATTTAATTTCTTTTTTAGCCATCTTCTCTTCCTACCTTAGATCTCAATCTTGATGGGCTGCTGAGCTTGCTGGCGGTGTTCGTTGCCAGCGTAGACGCGCAGCTTGGTGAACATCTGCCGCCCGAGCTTTCCTTTGGGAAGCATACCCTTAATAGCGAGCTCCATCGGAAGCACTGGGTTGCGCTCCAAGAGTTCTTCGTAGGTATACTGGCGCAGTCCACCGGGATAGCCACTGTGGCGGTAGTAGAGCTTATTGGTGCGCTTCTTACCGGTGAGGGCGGCCTTCTCAGCATTGATGATGATCACATGATCCCCCATGTCTTGGTGGGGGGTATAGTAGCGTTTGTTCTTTCCCCTGAGGATGTGAGCGACAGCGGTGGCGACTCGGCCAAGCTCTTTGCCCTCTGCATCGATCAGATACCACTTCTTTTCGAGTGTCAGCGGTTTTACAAAAATAGTCTTCATCTACTCATTCCTAATCTTGCAAGAATCTCCTTGCGTGTTCTCTCTGCAGTCACTACGGAGCTGCAAATCTGTGTCAGTGGATATGACTTCGATCTGAGGGCGGGTCCTGCGGTGAGCAAACCGAAGGATGACTCCTCGTACAAGCGACTGCGGTGCACTGACTCCCTGGGAAAGGTTGGGAGGACAGCTGTTGCTATCGGCACCACGTATATACTCGTTTGATCTGGTTCCGCACAGGCGGCGCATGGACCACTGAGCTACTCTTGTGCATTACAAGAGTCGTGCCCAAGCGCTCTGCAAAACAGAGATGGGCAACGAGAGGCATTGTATCCTGTTGTCCCCCGCTCTGTCTAGTAGTTAGCAACTCACGATGGGTCAACCTTTTCAATATCCGCATACTTGTCGATATAGGTCGCTTTTTTCCCGCTAAAGAACTGTACCATGATCACTTCGTTGCCATCCCGTTTTGTCTTTGAGCTGATCACCTCTCCCTCGCCGTAGTTCTGGCAGAACACCCGCTGGCCGATGGGGAAGATCGGCCCGTCTTCACTGGTGGGAGTATGCTCGCGCTTCATCACAAAGGTCTTCGCATCCTTGCCAAAGCCCTGTTGAATGAGGTTTTTCCCCCCGAGAGCCCACTGCGGATCTTTAGGGCGTTCACCCACGGTACTGTCGCCAAAGAAGCTTTCGCTCTCCGCTTCTATTTCTATGGGAGAGCCAACAATTGAGAGCAAGGAGGGATCGATCTCACCCAAGAAGCGACTAGGCTTTTGAGAGCTCGTATACCCATGGAGCCTCCGTTGCTTGGCACTGAGGAGGTAGAGTTCGTTGCGCGCCCGCGTTACCGCTACATAGAAGAGTCGCCGCTCCTCTTCGACATCTTCGATATTTTCACCATTCCTTCCCGGGAAGAGACTCTCCTCAATGCCTGTGACGAAGACCCGGTCAAACTCCAAGCCCTTGGTGTTGTGGATGGTGATCAGGGTCACCCCCTCCTCCTTGTGAGGATCGTGATCGCCGATGACCGTACGATCGAGGGCGAGCTGCTCCAAGAAGAGGAAGAAGCCATCGGTGGATTGCTCGACTTCTCCGATAGCGTTCACCAGTTCATCAAGGTTCTGTACACGGAATGTTCGATGTTTTGCATCTTCGATCTGATAGTGGGCGAGCAAGTGGCTTTTTGTCAGCAGATGGGTCGTCATTTCCACGAGGTTGCCAAGCTCAAGCAGGCGCTTCGCCTCGACAAAGGCGTCGACGATGCGCGCAATCTCCTCGGTGGTCTTCGGTCCAAAGAGGCGCCTCTGGACCGCTAGGTCGAGCATCGTGATAAAGTTCCCCTCCCCAGCGACTCGCAGGGCGAGGATCTTCTCCAAGGCAGCGGGCCCGATCCCTCGAGCGGGCTTGTTGATGATCCGTCTGAAGCTCACCTCATCACGGGGGTTCACCAAAAGAGCGAGCAGGGCAAGACCATCCTTTACCTCCTCTCTGCTATAAAATGGCAAAGCGCCGACGACCTTGTGAGGGATGCCACGGTTGCCGAATATTGTTTCAAACAAGCGTGATTGTGCGTTGGTACGATAGAGAATCGCACTCTGATTATAGCGTCGGTCAGTGTTGAGAATTTGGGCAACCCGCTCTACCTCATCGCGGTCATCCTGCACATAGTAGAGCGAAGGCATGGTTGTTCCCCCCAGATCCGTCCAGAGTTCCTTTTCATGTCGGCTCTTGTTGGTAGAGATAATCGCGTTGGCTAGTGCAAGGATTGGGGCGGTGGAGCGGTAGTTCTGCTCCAGTTTAATCGTCCGAGTATTGGCAAAGTGCTTGGGGAAGCTGAGGATATTGGCTACCTCAGCACCCCGAAAGCGGTAGATCGACTGATCATCATCACCGACAACGCAGATGAAGGTATCCGGCCCCACCAAGCGTTGCAGGAGGGCAAACTGTGTCGCGTTGGTATCTTGATACTCATCGACTAAGATCATCCGAAAACGCTTATGGCAGTAGCTACGGGCACTCTTGCTAACCTGTAGCAGCTCTATTGAGCGACAGATCAAATCTGCAAAGTCGACATTCCCAACCGCTCTGAGACGATTTTCATAGGTTTCGTACATCTGCTTGAAGATGAGATTATACTTGAAGGGAGCCTCTCGATCGTCGGGCTTCATCCCTCTATCTTTGGCATTGGAGATCGATTGCATCACCGGACGCAGCTCGACCTTCTTGCGGTCCGGATAGCAGGAAGCGAGCAAGGAGAGCGAATCCTCATCGTCGTAGATGGTGAAGTTCGGATCAAGGCCGATCTCCGAGCCAAACCGCCGCAGCAGCCACGC
>DASRNL010000251.1:0-2038 GCA_035647415.1 Sphaerochaeta sp.
CCTTCAATGTGCTCTCGGTGGTCACCGACCTCTTTGCTGGCAATATTGGACCAGTGCACCAATTCCTCACTGACCGGGGGATCTACCACCATCAGTACATCAGCTGTATGGACCCCCTTGATCAGGATATCAGCTTCCTTAGCCCTAAGGGGTACGCCTCCTTTCTAAAGAACTCCTTTGATATCTGGTACCACCTCTTCATGCGAGGGACCCCGATTTCAGTACGGTTCTTTGATAATCTGGTGGGGATGCTCCTAGGCTTACCGCCAGAGAGCTGTGATATGGCGGGGGTTTGTTCACCGAACTATGTGGTGGAGTCCAACGGGAACATCTACCCCTGTGACTTCTACTGCACCGACGATATGCTCTTGGGCAATATCGTCACCGACTCCTTTGCTACCTTGGATACTAAGCGTGATGAGCTGCGTTTTATCGAGGACTCCCCCAACACCATCGATGGGTGTGAACGCTGTCGGTGGCAGAGCCTCTGTCGAGGTGGGTGTAAGCGCTATCGGACCGAGAGTGGGTACCGTTTCTGCTCTTCGATGCAGCAATTTTTCGACTATGCCTACGATCGCTTGGTGCAGGTAGCGGCGTTGGTGGGGAGGGGTGAGTATGAAGCATAAACACGAAGTCGCTTGGGAGAAGCGTGGGAAGCCAGAGGTGAACTTTCGCTTCTACTTGAAGCTCTTTTGGACGACCTTCACCCTCTCGATGTTCACCTTCGGTGGGGGCTTTGTCATCATCAGTTTGATGCGTAAAAAGATGGTCGCACAGCTGGGATGGATCAACGATGAGGAGATGCTGGACTTTGTCACTATCGCTCAGTCGAGCCCCGGTCCGATTGCAGTAAATGGGTCGCTGATGGTAGGTTACCACCTCGCCCGCACTCCCGGAGCCCTTGTTGCAGCGCTGGGCACCGTGCTTCCGCCGATGATTATCCTCTCTTTGGTGAGCATCGGCTATCAGGCGGTAGCAGATAATCAGTGGGTAGCTGCAGCCTTTATGGGGATGCGGGCGGTCGTCGCTGCGATCGTGATGCAGGTCACCTGGGCACTCTTTAAAGGCTTGATGCACGCCCGTAAGGTGCTGCCGTACATCCTCTTCACCTTGGCGTTTATCGCCCTCTTTGTGCTGAAGATCAATATCATGGTGGTGATGATCGCCATCATCCTCTTTTCGATTATCCACAGTCTGATCGCCATCAGAAGGGAGCGCCGCCTATGAGCCTTCTCTTACAGCTTTTTGTCAGCTTCTTTCAGATTGGACTCTTCTCTATCGGAGGCGGCTACGCTGCGATGCCTCTGATCCGCGAACAGGTGGTGGAGCTTCACGGATGGCTCACTGCAGTGGAGTTCTCCGACTTGGTGACCATCGCTGAGATGACCCCAGGTCCTATTGCGATCAACAGCGCGACCTTTGTGGGGATGCGTGTCGCTGGAATCCCCGGAGTCCTCATCGCCACCTTGGGCAATGTTCTGCCCTCTGTAATCATCATGCTGATCCTCGCTCGTCTCTACGAGCGCTATAGCGAGCAGACCCTCTTAAAGCGGGTGCTGGAGGGGGTGCGCCCGGTAGTCGTGGCTGCAATCTTCACCGCAGGGCTCGGGCTCCTGCAGCTAGCGGTAGGGAGCTTCCGCTCCCCCGATCTCTTTGCAAGCGTCCTCTTTGTCCTCTCCTTCATCGCATTGAATAGCCAGCGGATAAAAGTAGGCCCCATCGCCTTGTTAGCAGTTGGGGCGCTGGTGGGAGTTGGCTACAGCTTTCTCTTTTGATCTACTGATACCGCTCAACAAGTATATAGACATACGAGCGATACTGCCCTGGTAACGGAGGATCTATATTTGGATCTATAAAGAGGCTTAAAGTACCCTCTAAATAGTGTCCTTCACCCAAAGTTCCTTCGATAGGAGAGGGAGGCCCCTCTTCGTCGTGGAAGGTGTAGAAGGAGCGGCTATCGCTGGTGATCAAGATTGGACCGTTACAATCACCTGCTGCACCGGTGGTGCAGGTGTAGACCAGCTGATGAGGGATAACG